>DASZKB010000060.1:0-9607 GCA_035947475.1 Gaiellaceae bacterium
CGGCGCTCCCCCTCGCGGGGTTCCCTGGCGTCGAGCAGGTCGTTCCCGTGCTCAAGCCGTACAAGCTGGTCTCGCTCGAGCTCGGCCCGCGCGAAACGGTGATCACGGCGCGCGGCCGGCGGATCGGGAACGGCTACTTCGGTCTCATCGCCGGCCCCTGCAGCGTCGAGTCGCGCGCGCAGACGCTCGCGACCGCGCGGGGCGTCAAGGAGGCGGGCGCGACGATGCTTCGCGGTGGAGCGTTCAAGGCGCGGACGTCGCCGTACTCGTTCCAGGGGCTCGGCGAGGACGGCCTCGAGATCCTGGCCGAGGCGCGCGCCGAGACCGGGCTGCCGATCGTGACGGAGCTCGTCGACCCGCGCGACGTCGAGGCGGTCGTCGAGACGGCCGACGTCGTCCAGATCGGCGCCCGCAGCATGCAGAACTACATCCTCCTCTGCGAGCTCGGCAAGGCGGAGAAGCCGGTGCTCCTGAAGCGCGCGCCCTCGGCGTCCGTCGAGGAGCTTCTGATGGCGGCCGAATACATCGCGAAGGAGGGGAACGCGCAGGTCATGCTCTGCGAGCGCGGCATCCGGACGTTCGAGCGCTCGACGCGCTACACGCTCGACATCTCGGCGGTGCCGGTGCTGAAGCAGGAGACGCACCTGCCGGTGATCGTCGATCCGTCGCACGCGGCGGGCCGGCGCGATCTCGTTCTCCCGCTCGCGCGCGCCGCCGTGGCCGCCGGCGCGGACGGCGTCATGGTCGAGGTGCACCCGGCCCCGGACGACGCGCTCTCGGACGGGCCGCAGCAGCTTCGATCCGATGACTTCGGCGCGTTCGCCGGCGAGCTTCGCGACCTCGCCGGGTTGATGGGCAAGGTCTTCGGCTGAGCTGATGCGAATCGAGCCTGCGGCGGCGGTCCGAGGGGACATCGCCGTCCCGGGAGACAAGTCGATCTCTCACCGCGCGCTGCTTCTGGCCGCGGTCGCGGACGGTGAGAGCGACATCCGCGAATTTGGAGTGTCAGACGACACGCTGGCGACGGCGCGCGCCGTCTCGGCGTTAGGTGCGGCGGTCGAGGTCGAGGGCGACCGGGTGCGCGTGCGCGGGGCCGGGCTCCGGGGGCTTCGACCGCCGGGCGCGGCCATCGACTGCGGGAATGCGGGGACGCTGATCCGCCTCTTGCCCGGAATCCTCGCGGGGCAGGAGGGCCGTTTTGAGCTCGTCGGGGACGAGTCGCTGAGCGGCAGGCCGCTCGAGCGAGTGGCGGAGCCGCTTCGCGAGATGGGCGCCCGGGTCGACACGACGGACGGCCATGCGCCCCTCGTCGTCGAGGGCGGGAGGCTGCGGGGGATCCGGTATCGCGTTCCCGTCGCGAGCGCTCAGGTGAAGTCCTGCGTCCTCCTCGCCGGGCTCTACGCGGCTGACGGGCCGACGGTCGTGCGCGAGCCGGCCGCGACGCGCGACCATACCGAGCGCCTGCTCGAGGCGGCGGGGGCCCGCGTGCGGCGAAAACCGCGCGAGCCGTCCGTGTGGCCTGTGGAGCGGCTTCGTCCGCTCGCGCTCGACGTGGCCGGGGACTTCTCGGCGGCGGCGCCCTTCGTCGTCGCGGCGACGCTCCTGCCGGGGTCCGCCCTTCGACTCCACGGCGTCGGCCTCAACCCGACCCGGGCGGGGTTTCTCGCCGTGCTCGAGCGGATGGGAGCCCGGATCGCGCACTTCAACCGCCGCACGGTCGGCGGAGAGCCCGTCGCGGACCTCGAGGTGGCGCCGGCCGAGCTCGTGGCGACCGAGATCGGGCCCGGTGAGGTTCCGCTCGTGATCGACGAGCTTCCGCTCTTTGCGCTGGCGGCCGGCATGGCGCGCGGCGAGAGCGTCGTCACCGGCGCGCAGGAGCTGCGCGTCAAGGAATCGGACCGGATCGAGACCGTGACAAATGCCCTCCGGCCGCTTGGAATCCGGATCCGCGCGACTCAGAATGGATTCGGGGTGCGTGGGGTCCCCTCCCGCCCTAAGGGTGGGGGTGTGGTGGACGCGGCGGGCGACCACCGGATCGCGATTCTCGGCGCCGTCGCGGGCCTCGTCTCGCGCGAGGGCGTGCTCATCGAGGGCGCGGACGCCGTCTCGGCGAGCTTCCCGGACTTCTTCTCGGTGGTCGAGTCGGTCGCCGTGCGGTAGAGCGCCGCTAATGTGGCCGCCGATGGTCGTGGCGATCGACGGCCCGGCGGGAGCCGGGAAGAGCACCGTCGCGCGCGGGCTCGCCGAGCGGCTCGGCTTTCGGTACGTCGACACCGGCGCGATGTACCGCGGCCTCACGTGGCTGGCCCTGCGACGCGGTCTTCCGCTCGACGACGAGCCGACGCTCGCGGAGCTCGCCGTCGCCTATCCGGTCTCGCTCGACGGCGAGCGGGTCGCGATCGCCGGGCACGACGTGACGGAGGAGATTCGCGCCGCCGCGATCGACCGCAGCGTCTCGGCGGTCGCCCGCCACCCGCGGGTTCGCGCCGTCATGCGGGAGCGCCAGCGCGAGCTCGCCGACTCGGACGACGCCGTGATCGAGGGGCGCGACATCGGCTCGGTCGTCTGCCCGGACGCCGAGGTGAAGGTGTATCTCGACGCCGATCCCGCCGTCCGCGCCCGGCGGCGCCTCGCGGAGCGCCCGGAGTCGGACGAGAACGCGCTCGCGGCGGACCTCCGCGTGCGCGACCAGCGCGACGCGCCGCAGACGCAGCCGGCGGCCGACGCCGAGCGGATCGACACGACCGGCCTCACCGTCGACGAGGTGATCGACCGCATCGCAGCGATGGTCGCGACGCGCGCCCGCGCGTGAGCGAGCCGCTCGTCGGGACGGTCGCCGTCGTCGGCTTCCCGAACGTGGGGAAGTCGACGCTCGTCAACCGTCTCTCGGCGACGCGGGAGGCGGTTGTCTTCGAGACCCCGGGGGTGACGCGCGACCGCAAGGACGTCGTCTGCGAGTGGCGCGGAAAGCGGTTCGTCCTCGTGGACACGGGCGGGGTCGACGTCGCCGATCCCTCGCCCCTGACGCGCCAGGTCGCGGAGCAAGCGCGCCGCGCCGTCGGCGAGGCGGACCTCGTCCTCTTCGTCGTCGATGCGCACGCGGGCGTCACGCCGGGCGACGAGGAGATCGCGGACATCCTGCGTCGCGCGCACAAGCCCGTGATCGTCGTCGCGAACAAGGTCGACAACCCGGCGGGCGAGGCGGCGGCGCTCGAGTTTCACGCGCTGGGGCTCGGCGACCCCGTCGCCGTGTCAGCGCTACACGGCCACGCGACCGGCGACCTCCTCGACGCGATCCTCGCCGCGCTTCCCGGCGAGGGACGGCCGGAGATCGGCGAGGAGGCGATCCACGTCGCCATCCTCGGGCGGCCGAACGTGGGCAAATCGAGCCTCCTGAACGCGCTCCTCGGGCACGAGCGCGTGATCGTCTCGGAGATGCCGGGGACGACCCGTGACGCGATCGACACGGTGCTGAGGCGGGGCGACACGACCTTCGTCCTCGTCGACACGGCGGGGCTGCGGCGCAAGCGGCGCCAGCGGCAGGGCATCGAGTACTACTCGGAGCTGCGCGCACTCCAGGCGGCCGAGCGAGCGGACGTCGCGCTCGTTCTCGTCGACGCGAGCGAGGGCCTTGTCGACCAGGACCTCGCCGTCGCCGACGTCGCCCGCACGGCGGGCTGCTCAACGCTCGTCGTCCTCTCGAAGTGGGACGTCGCCACGGTCGGGATCGAGGACGTGCGGCCCCGCCTCGTCGAGACCCTCCGCCAGCGGCCGCCGCTGATCGCAGTCTCCGCGAAGACCGGCCGCGGAGTCGAGCGGCTGCTCGACCGGATCGTCGAGCTCTACGGCAAGCACACGGCGCGGCTGGCGACCGCCGAGCTCAACCGGTTCCTCGGAGAGCTCCGCGAGCAGCGGCCCGGCCCGTCGCGGAACGGACGGCGCCTCAACCTCCTCTACGGAACCCAGGTCTCCGTGCGCCCGCCGCGGTTTCGCCTCTTCGTCAACGACCCGGGCCTCCTGACGCGCGACTACGGCTACTGGGTCGAGAACCGTCTCCGCGAGCACTTCGGGCTCGCCGGCGTTCCAGTCGTGATCGACTTCGTCAGACGCTCTTGATGTCGGCCCCCGTTCTCACATCTCGCATCCATCGGGGCGCTGCAAAGCGTCGCGTCGCGGCGTCCTCAGTCGCACCCGTAGCCTCCGGCTACGACCGCTCCCTGCGTCCTTGCGACGCTCGCTTTTCGCGGCCGCTGGACCTGATCTGCTCGAACGGTGACCGGTGAAGGTCGTCGTCGTCGGCGGCGGCTCCTGGGGCTCGGTCTTCTCAGCGCTCCTCGCCGAGCGCGGACACGACGTGACGCTCGCCTGTCGCGATCCCGAGCAGGCGCGCGCGATCGCGGAGACGGGGAGGAACCCCCGCTACATGAAGAACGCGAAGCTCGACGGCGTTCGGGCGGGGCCGCTCACCGCCGCGCCGCTCGCCGAGGCGGAGCTCGTCTGCGTCGCCGTCCCGAGCCGCTCCTTTCGGGAGATCGCCGAGCGGCTCGAGGGCCGGGGGCCCGTCCTCATCCTCGCCAAGGGTCTCGACCCGGCGACGGGCGAGCGGCTGTCGCGCCTCGTCACGGGCCGCCCCGTCGCCGTCCTGACCGGCCCGAACCACGCCGAGGAGATCGCCGACGGGATGCCGGCCGCGGCCGTGATCGCGAGCGACGACGGCGGGCTCGCGGAGGAGCTCCAGCACGCGATCATCTCGCCCCGGTTTCGCGTGTACGTGAACCCCGACCTCGTCGGGGTCGAGCTCGCCGCCGCCTCGAAGAACGTGATCGCGCTCGCCGCCGGAGGCGCGGACGGCCTCGGGATCGGCGACAACGCGAAGGCCGCCCTCGTCGCGCGCGGGCTCGCCGAGATAACGCGCCTCGGGGAGGCGTTCGGCGCGCGCAGCGAGACGTTCGCCGGCCTCGCCGGGATCGGCGACCTCGTCGTCACCTGCTGGAGCCGCCACAGCCGCAACCGCCGGGCGGGCGAGCTGATCGCCCGCGGCGCCTCGCCGGAGGAGGCCGAGCGCCAGATCGGGATGGTCGTCGAGGGGCTCACGACGGCGCCCGCCGTACGCGCGCTCGGACGCCGTCGCGGCATCGAGGTACCGATCACCGAGGCGGTCTGCCAGGTACTCGAGGGGCGCGCGAGCCCGGCCGATATGGTGGCTGAGCTCATGGGTCGGACGCCCACCGAAGAATGAGGCTGGCAGCGCTTCTTGCCGTCGTCGTCAGCGTCGCGGCGCTCGCCGCGGCGGCGTGCGGCCGGACGGAGGGCGAATCCGTCGCTGCCGGTGCCGAGGTCGTCCCCGCCGACGTCGCGGTCTTCGCCGCGCTCGACACCGACCTGGACTCGGAGCAGTGGCAGAACGCCGAGGATCTCGCCGAGCGCTTCCCGCGCGGCGACTTCCTCCGGCGCTTCCTCGCGCGCGAGCTCGAGCGGGACTACGGGCTCGACCTCGAGCGCGACGTCGAGCCGGCCGTCGGCCCCGAGCTCGACTTCGTCGTGCTGCCGCCTTCCCCGGACGAAGCCGAGCCGCCCGTCGCCGTCCTGACCCAGCCCCGCGACCCCGCGAAGCTCGACGAGCTGCTCGAGCGAAGCGGCGAGGAAGTCGTGAAGGACGAGATCGGCGACTGGACCGTGATCGCCACGAGCGAGGAGGTCTTGAACGCCTTCAGGCCGCTTGCTAACGGGGAGGGCGAGTCGCTCGCCGACTCGGAGCGGTTCACCGAGGCGATGGCGCCGCTCGAGGGGGACGCGATCGCGAAGGTGTACGTGAACGCCGAGGCCGCCGGGCGGGAGCTCGAGGAGGCGAACGTACCGCTCACGGGCCTCTGCTCGGTCGGGGGGGAGCTCATCTCGGCCGGCGCCGCGCTGCGCGCCGAGGACGACGGCGTCCGACTCGAGTCGACCTCGACCGAGGAGGGTGGGGAGGAGCTCGAGGCGTACGAGGCGCGCTTCGTCGACGAGCTTCCCGCGGGCGCGGCGCTCTACGTCTCGTTCGACGAGTTGGCGCGCCAGTTCGAGGAGACGCGTGAGCAGCTGCGCGCGCAGATGCCGGACCTCGACCGGGAGCTGGAGGAGGCCGAGCGCCTTCTCGGTGTCTCGCTCGAGGAGGACGTCCTCCCGCTCCTCGAAGGTGAGGGCGCGTTCGCCGTCTACCCGAGCGCGCTCATCCCGACCGTGACGCTTGCCCTCGAGGTCGAGGACGAGGAGCGCGCGAGCGAGACGGTCGACCGGATCGTCGCGCGCCTAGGCGTCGAGAACCCGGGTCTCGAGACGCGAGAGACCGAGATCGCCGGCTTGCCGGCGAAGGAGGTCCGGATCAACGAGATGCTCGCCGTCTACTACGCCGCGTTCGACGGGACGCTCGTGGTGACGACTACGCCCGTCGGGATCGAGGGCCTGCGCGGTGACGGGACGAAGCTCGCCGACGACGCGCGGTTCGAGGACGCGACGGAAGCCGCGGAGATGCCGGACGAGACGACCGGCTTCGTCTACGTCGACGCGGACGAAGCGGTCGGGCTTGCGGAGGGGCTCGCCGCGCTCCAGGGCGAGAACATCCCCAGCGACGTGCGCGAGAACCTCGAGCCCCTCGGCACGGCGGTCCTGTACGGAGCGCGCGACGAGGTCTGCTTCTCCGGCTTCCTCAGCATCGACTAGCCTTCGCGACCGCGATGAGTCCGCGGGAATTTCTCCTGACGTCGGAGTCGGTCACCGAAGGGCATCCCGACAAGGTCGCCGACCAGATCTCCGACTCCGTCCTCGACGCCGTCCTCGGCGACGATCGCCAGGGCCGCGTCGCGTGCGAGACGCTGATCACGACGGGGCTCGTCGTCGTCGCGGGCGAGATCACGACCGAGACCTACGTCGACGTGCCGCGCCTCGTGCGTGAGCGGATCGCCGAGATCGGCTACACGAACGCCGACTACGGGCTCGACGCCGAGACCTGCGGCGTCGTGACGTCGATCCAGGAGCAGTCGCCCGACATCGCGCAGGGGGTCGAAGAGGCTTACGAAGTCCAGCATGACCCGGGGGACGAGGACGCGCTGGACCGCGTCGGCGCCGGCGACCAGGGGATGATGTTCGGCTACGCGACGAGCGAGACGGACGCCCTCATGCCGCTCCCGATCCTCCTCGCGCACCGGATCTGCAAGCGCCTTGCGGAAGTTCGCCGCTCGGCCGTCGTCCCGTATCTCCGTCCCGATGGGAAGTCGCAGGTGACGGTCCGCTACGAGATCGACGAGCACGGCCATCAGCGTCCCGTGGAGATCGATCGCGTCCTCGTCTCGGCGCAGCACATGGACGGCGTCGACGTCGAGTCGCTGATCAAGCCGGACGTGATCGAGCACGTGCTCCAGCCGATCCTCCCGCCCGACGTCTTCGACGAGAAGCGGCTCTTTCACGACCGCGACTTCGTGCTCGTCAACCCGACCGGGAAGTTCGTGATCGGTGGGCCGAAGGCCGATACCGGCCTCACCGGCCGGAAGATCATGGTCGACACGTACGGCGGCGCCGGCCGCCACGGCGGCGGCTGCTTCTCCGGCAAGGACCCGACGAAGGTCGACCGCTCGGCCGCCTACGCGGCGCGGTACGTGGCGAAGAACATCGTCGCCGCCGGGCTCGCCGACCGCTGCGAGCTCCAGGTCGCCTACGCGATCGGCGTCGCGCACCCCGTCTCGGTCGCGGTCGAGTGCTTCGGGACCGAGCGCGTTCCCGTACCGCGCATCGAGGAGCTCGTCCGCGAGCACTTCGACCTACGCCCGGCCGCGATCCTGCGCGACCTCGACCTTCTCCGGCCGATCTACATGAAGACGGCCGCTTACGGTCACTTCGGGCGCTCCGACCACGACTTCACCTGGGAGCGGGTGGACAAGGCGGACGCGCTCCGCGAGGCCGCCGGCGTCGCCGTCGAGGCGCGCGCCTAGCCCGCGACGCGAACGAAGAGCCCGGCGGCCGCCTTCTCGGCAACCGCCCGCTCGGCGCCGTCGAGCGCGACCTTGAGCTCGCCGTCGGCCGCTTCGCGTAGCTCCACGGTCGCGCCCGGCACGAGCCCCTCGTCGTAGTACCAGTGGAGAAGCGAGCCGTCGTGCTCGGCGAGGCGGACGATCTCGACGCGCGTGCCGGGCTCCACGTCCGCGAGCGCGCGTAGATCGCGGTTCTCGGCCTGCTCACGGGAGGGATCGAGCGGCCACCCGTGCGGGCAGCGCTCCGGCCGGCCGAGCTGCTCGGCGATGCGCTCGATCATGTCGTCCGTGAACGTGTCGCCGAGCAGGTCGGCCTGCTCGTGCGCCTCGGCGGCCGTGTAGCCCATGAAGTCGGTGAGGAGCCGCTCGATCAGGCGGTGCCGCCTGACGGCGCGCTCGGCGAGCTCGCGCCCCTTCGCCGTCAGGAGCGCCTCCTTATGCTCGCCGCGCTCGACGAGGCCTTCCGCCTCGAGCCGCTTCAGCATCTCGCCGGCCGATGCGCGTGAGACGCCGAGCATGTCGGCGACGCGCGCGGCGAGGGTGGGGGAGCCCTTCGTCGCCGGCCTGTACTCGCCGACGGGAAAGGCAAGGAAGTAGATCGTCTCGAGGTAGTCGTCGATCGAGTGTCCCTGCGCCACGTCACAATCGTAAAGCCATCGCCCGCTACGCCTCGGTCTATCCGCTCGTCGCGACGCGCGCCCTCGCGCGGCCCTTCACCTACCTCGCGGACGGACTCGAGAAGGGCGCGGTCGTCGCGATCCCGTTCGGCCGCGCCCGGCGCCGTGGCGTCGTCGTCGGCCTCGAGGACGCGGCGCCCCCAGACGTCGAGCCCGTCGCCGTCGACCGAGTCCTGGGGGCGGTCCCGCCACCTCTGGTCGATCTCGCCCTCTGGGTGGCCGAGTACTACGGCTCGACCCCCGCGCGGGCGCTCGCGCTCGTGGCGCCCGACGCGCCGGCACGACGGAAGGGCGCGGCGCGGCGGCGAGTGGAGGAGGCGGTCGAGGCCGAGGAACGACCGGCGTCGCTCACGGCGACGCAGGAGCGAGCGCTCGGGCGCATCGTCGGCGCCCTGGGAAGCGGCGCGCGCTTTCTCCTCCGCGGGGAGACGGGAAGCGGGAAGACCGAGGTCTACCTGCGCGCGTGCGAGGAGGTGCTCGCCCGCGGCCGCGGCGCGATCGTGCTCGTCCCCGAGATCGCGCTCACGCCGCAGGCGGCGGCGCGCTTCCGCGCCCGCTTCGGCGAGCGCGTCGCCGTCCTTCACTCGGCGCTCACCGACGCGGAGCGACGCGACGAGCGGGAGGGGATCGCCGCCGGCGACGCCCGGATCGTCGTCGGCGCGCGCTCGGCCGTCTTCGCGCCGGTCGCCGAGCTCGGCCTCATCTGCGTCGACGAGGAGCAGGACGCCTCGTACAAGCAGGAGTCGGACCCGCGCTACGACGCGCGCACGGTGGCTGCCAAGCGGGCCGCGCTCGAGGGCGCAGTCGCGGTCTTCGGCACGGCGACGCCGCGCCCCGAGAGCTGGCAGGCCCTGGAGCGGGTCGAGCTCGGGGGCCGCCTCGGGGCCCGGCTGCCGTCGGTGCGGGTGGTGGACCTGCGCCGCGAAG
>DASZKB010000061.1:0-27482 GCA_035947475.1 Gaiellaceae bacterium
CTCAGGCTGCTCCCCTTCGAAGGCCTAGGGCTTGCCGTAGTTCCGCTCGTCCAGCACCTGTTCGGCGTTCTCATGGCGGTCGTCCTTTACACGCTCCTTCTCCGCCTCGGGGTCCGAACATGGCTCGCCGCGCTCGCGACCGCGCCCGTGCTCCTGGACTCGTTCCAGCTCAACCTCGAGCAGTACGTCCTCTCGGACACGTTCTTCCAGCTCCTCCTCGTCACCGGGTGCGCGCTCCTCCTGTGGCGCCGACCGCTCGGCCTCGCCCCGGCTGCGCTCGCGGGGCTCGTGTTCGCCGCGGCCGCCCTCACCCGCACGGTCGGCCTCGCGGCGATCGTCCCGGTCGTGCTCACGGTGTTGTTCCTGCGCGCGGGGCCGTCCCGGGCGCTCGCCCTTCTCGCGTCGTTCGCCCTTCCGCTCGTCGCCTACGCGGCGTGGTTCCACTCGTTCTTCGGCGTCTACGCCCTGAACGGGTACAGCGGACACGTGCTGTACGGGCGCGTGGCGCCGTTCGCCGACTGCACTCAGTTCTCGGTCCCTGCGCGGGAACGCGTGCTTTGCCCAACGCAGCCCGTGGGCGAGCGGCCGTCGGAGAACGAGTTCGTCTGGCGAAAACGGATCTCTCCGATCTACCGCCTGCGGCCGCCGGCCGAGATGACTCGTGACCGGCCCGTGTGGCTCGCGAGGTCGCAGATCGCGGGCGACTTCGCGAGGCGGGTGATCGCGAACCAGCCGCTCGCGTACTCCCGCGCGGTCGGGTCCGATTTCCTCCACGGCTTCGCGCCCGCGCGGACCTCCGAGCCCGGCGACGCGCCCGCCAGCAACTGGGAGTTCCACCTGACGTACCCGGTGTTCGAACCGAAGCTCAACGAAGCGTTCGACGCGCGGGTCGACCGGGAGCTCGCCTCGTTCCTCCGCGCGTACCAGCGCTACGCGTACGCGCCCGGGCCGCTCCTCGGCGCTGCGCTGGTCGTCGGCCTCCTCGCCGCGGTCGGGCTCGGCCGCGCCAGGTACTCAGGCCTCCGGTCGGCGGCGTTCCTCTTCTCCTCGCTCGCGCTCATCCTCACGCTCGCGCCGGCAGCCGCGCTCGCTTTCTCCTGGCGCTATCAGCTGCCACAGCTCGTCCTCCTGCCGCCCGCCCTCGCACTCGGTCTCACGGCGCTGACGACGAGGACCGAGGATGACCGGGGGCGCGTTACGGCGTCGACGCGGCGTCGCGATCCAAGAGCGGCGCCGACCATGTCGGGGTCCGACCTGGCTGGCCGCGCCACGACGCGATCCGGGCGCCGCTAGGACGTCGGTTTGCGCGGTCGCTATCCGGCCACCTTTGTTACCCTGCCGCGTCTGGGCAGGGGGAAATCGCGCGTGCGCGCGCGTCGTTACTTCGGAGGTTGGGTTTGCGAGTCTTGATTTTGGGCGGAGACGGGTTTTGTGGATGGCCAACGTCCCTTCACCTGTCCGCGCGCGACCACGAAGTCACGATCGTCGACAACTTCGCCCGCCGAAACGCCGACGTCGAGCTCGAGGCGTCGTCGCTCACGCCGATCGCCCCGCTCGGCACGAGGCTCGCTGCCTGGCGGGAGCTGACCGGGCGCGAGATCGGATTCCACCGGCTGAACGTGGCCGAGGACTTCGACCGCCTCGTCACTCTCCTCGCCGATCTGCAGCCCGAGGCAATCGTTCACTTCGCCGAGCAACGGGCGGCGCCGTACTCCATGAAGAGCGCGTGGCACAAGCGTTACACCGTGGACAACAACGTGAACGCCACGCACAACCTCCTCGCGGCGATCGTCGAGTCAGGCGTCGATGCGCACGTCGTCCACCTCGGGACCATGGGCGTGTACGGGTACGGCGCGGCTCCCGGCGTGAGGATTCCCGAGGGCTATCTGCGCGTGAAGATCGAGGCCGAGGACGGAACCGAGGTCGAGCAGGAGATCCTGTACCCGGCGAACGCCGGGAGCGTCTACCACATGACGAAGACGCTCGACCAGCTTCTCTTCGCCTTCTACAACAGAAACGACGGCGTCCGGGTCACGGATCTCCATCAGGGGGTCGTGTGGGGCACGCAGACGGCCGAGACCCGCCAGGACGACCGGCTCATCAACCGGTTCGACTACGACGGCGACTACGGAACGGTGCTCAACCGCTTCCTGATGCAGGCGGCGATCGGCTACCCGCTCACCGTCCACGGAACGGGCGGGCAGACGCGCGCGTTCATCCACATCCAGGACACGGTGCGCTGCATCGAGCTCGCCGTCGAGCACCCGCCTGAGCCCGACCAGCGGGTGCGGATCTTCAACCAGATGACCGAGGCGCACCGCCTGCTCGACCTTGCCGAGCTCGTAGCGCGGCTGACCGGCGCGAAGATCGACTTCGTCGAGAACCCGCGGAACGAGGCCAGCGAGAACGAGCTGCTCGTGGACAACGGCCAGCTGCTCGCGCTCGGGCTCGACCCGATCACGCTCGAGGAGGGCCTTCTGCGCGAGGTGACCGAGATCGCGGAGAGGTACGCGCACCGTTGCGACACCGACAAGATCCCGTGCCGGTCGTTCTGGAGGCGACGCGTGGACGGGCGTGCGGCTGCCTCGGCGCCGACGGCCGCGCCCGCGCAGAGCGCGAACGGAGACGCCGGTGAGGCGTCGCCGGCGATCGCCGCCGAGTTCTCGTCGGTCGCACGCTAGCGGGCGCGCTTCAGCGGACCGAGATTCCCGACCACGTCCTCGTCACCGGCGGCTGCGGCTTCGTGGGCGCCAATCTGATCCCGAAGCTCCTCGCGCGCGGCCTCACCGTTCGCGTGCTCGACAACCTCTCGCGCGGGAGTCGCGAGAACCTGGAGGGGCTCGAGGTCGAGATCGTCGAGGCGGACGTCCGCGACTCCGAAGCGGTCGCTCGCGCGCTCGCCGGGGTCGGCACCGTCGTCCATCTGGCCGCGTACGGGTCGGTCGCGGAATCCGTCGACGAACCGCTCGAGAACTTCGACGTGAACGTTCGGGGGACGGTCGTCCTGCTCGCCGCGTGCGCCCGCGCCGAAGTGGCGAGCTTCGTGTTCGCCTCGACGGGGGGCGCGCTCGTCGGAAACGCGACGCCGCCCATCGACGAGACCACCCTGCCCTGGCCGATCTCGCCGTACGGCGCGAGCAAGCTATGCGGAGAGGCCTACTGCCACGCGTTCGCGGGCTCGCTGGGCCTTCGGACCGTCGCCTTGCGCTTCGCGAACGTGTACGGCCCGTTCTCGCAGCACAAGCGGGGCGCGGTCACGAACTTCGTGAGGAGCGCGCTTCGCGGCGAGCCGCTCGTCATCTACGGCGACGGGCAGGCGTCTCGCGACTTCCTCTACGTCGACGACCTCTGCGACGGGATCTGCGCAGCGCTCGACGCGCCGGTCGACGACGAGGTCGTTCACCTCGCGTCCGGGAGCGAGACGACGATTGCCCAATTGGCGCGCCTGATCCTCGAGCTGACCGGAGCGGCCGAGACGCCGATCCGCTACGAGCCACGTCGGCGCGGCGAGGTCGAACGCAACTTCGCGAAGACCGACCGTGCCGCCGCCCTCCTCGGCTTCCGCCCCGTGCATTCGCTGAGAGACGGGCTTCGAAAGACGATCGACTGGTACGTCGAGCGCGACCGCCCTCAGCGGGCGGGGACGTCGGCGACGCACAGCACCGACTGACCGAAGGGCGGGCGTACGGCCCTCTCGATCGTCCGGCCGGTCGGAATCACGACGTTGTCGTAGAGCCACACGAGGCGCGGGTCGGGCCGGCCGGCGCCGCCTCTCCGCACGGCGAGCCACCAGGCGAGCCCGCCCAGGAAGTTGACCGGGCGGACGTCGAGGACTCGGAGCCCTGCTCGCTCGACGGCGGCTCGCATCGTCCGGGGCGTATACCGGCGGACGTGCCCGACCTTGCGGTCGAAGTCCCCGTACAGGCGCATGTAGGCCGGAACCCACAGGATCAGCCGCCCGCCGGGCGTCAGGACGGCGGCGAGGTCCCGAAGCGCCTGCACGTCGTCCTCGATGTGCTCCACCACGTTCATGGCGACGACGGACTCGACGGGGTCGCCGATCTCGACCCGGCCGGGGAGGCGCACCTCGACGACCTCGACGTCGGGGCGGTCGGCGTACCGCTCGCGCAGCCGCCCCAGGCACTCCTCGTCGGCGTCGCTCAGGACGAGGCGATCGCGCCCGCTCGCGGCGAGCTTCTCGGAGAAGTACCCCATCCCCGAGCCGACCTCGAGCACGGAGCGGCCGAGGTACGGCGCCACGAGGTCGTACTCCCACTGGCGGTACCGCGGCGCCGCCGTCGCACCGAAGGCGTACTCACATGCGGGCGCGGCCCCCGGACCCGTCAACCTTCCTCCAGCGCGACCTCGCTCTCGCCGACGTCGAGGAAGCGCGTGTAGGCGTTGACGACGGTCGCGGAGTCGTCCCACATCGAGACCTGCCCCTTGTGCATCCAGACCGCCTCGGTACAGAGCTCGCGGACGCTCCGGAGGGCGTGGCTCACGATGACGATCGTCCGAGACTCGCTGCAGAGCTCGCGCATCTTGTCGAACGACTTCCGCTTGAAGCGCGCGTCGCCGACCGAGAGGGCCTCGTCGATGAGGAGGATGTCCGGTTCCATGTGCACGGCCACCGAGAAGGCAAGCCGGCCGTACATCCCCGACGAGTACGTCCGCATCGGGAGCTCCATGAAGTCGCCCAGCTCGGCGAAGGCCGCGATCTCGTCGTAGCGGGCCTCGATCTGGTCGCGCGTGAACCCGGCCGCGAGGCCGCCGAGCACCACGTTCTCGCGACCGGTCAGCCTCCCGTTGAACCCGACGCCGAGCGCGAGCAGCGTGCTCACGCGGCCGTTCACCTCGACGCGTCCGTGGGTCGGCGGCAGGATCCCGGCGATCGTCCGCATGAGCGTCGACTTGCCGGCGCCGTTCATGCCCACGACGCCGAGCACCGTGCCGTGCGGGACCGCGAACGAGACGTCCCGGAGGGCCTCCACCTCGCGGACGACCCGGCGCCGGCGCTTGAGCTGCGCGAGCCGTCGCTTCAGCGTCGGTCTCCGCTCGTACGTCGTTCGGTAGGTGACCGAGACGTGCTCGACGCTGATCGCGCGCGCGTCCGCGGCGAGCTCGCTCGCGTGACGTTCGAGCGCCATCGCGCCGCTGTCAGAGGCGAACGGCAAACTCTCGCTCCCTCGAGACGAAGAAGAGCGACCCGACGACGAACGCTGCGGCCGCCCACGCCAGGCCGCCGGCGAGGAAGGCGGGGCTCGGGGCCGCGCCCTGGTTCAGGACGTCGCTCCACGAGGCGAGCATCGGATAGAGCGGGTTCGCGGCCATGACCGCCGAGAAGCTCTCGGGGACGTCCTGGGCGTAGTAGAGGATCGGAGACGCATACAGCCACAGGCGGGTCGAGAACGGAAGGAACGACCGGAGGTCGCGGAAGTAGACCTGCGTGGCGGCGAGAAGCATCGTGATCCCGGAGGCGAACACCACGAGGAGCGCCACGATCGGGATCGCCCAGAGCAGATGGAGGCCGACGGGAAGCCCCACGATCGCGTGGGCGACGGCGTACACGGCCAGCATCGGGACGAAGCGCATGAACGCCGTCATCACGGAGGCGAGCGGCAAGAGCGTGCGGGGGAACGCGATGTTGAGGATGAGCCTTCCGCCGCCGACGACCGAGCGCGCGCCGTGCGTGACCGACCCGGCGACGAACCGGAAAGCGAAGAGCGCCGCCATCAGGTGGAGGAGGAACGTCGGGCCCCGCGTGTCGCCGCGGATGATGCCCACGAGCACGAAATAGGCGAACACGAGAAGAAGCGGGTTGATGACGAGCCAGAGCTGCCCGAAGAGCGTGTTGTAGTGCTGCTTGCGGAGGTTCGTCCGAGCCAGCTCGACCGCGAACTCGCGCCGCTGCCAGACGGTCTGTAGATACGGCCAAAGCGGCGGGAGGCCGATGCGGTGCGGCTCGTAGACGTGCCGTTCGGAGAACTCGTCGTCGACGGGGCGGCGCTCGCTCCGCGTGTCGGTGACAGCGCTCATCGCCCGACCCCGCTTTCCAGGTAGTTCCGGCGCAAGAGGATCAGGTTAACGAGAGCTCAGCTGAGCCGGGACGAGCGCAGGACGACGACGAGGTGACCGGCGACGGCGACGACCCCGAAGGCGACGAGCCCGAGGAGAAGGACGCGGGTCGCCGTGAGGCCGCCGACCGCGGCATCGGCGACGGCCGCCGCCAGCGCGAGGATCGTCGCCTCGACCGCCTGGAAGGGCCGGAAGAAGGGTAGGAGCCTCGCGCCCTCGCGCAGCCGCAGGCCCCGGCCCGTGCGCGCGAGCGCGTCGCCTCCCTCGGGCGCGGGCGGTTCTCCGGCGCGCCCGCTCGCGACCTCCGCGAGATGGGTCTCGGCCTTGAGGAAGAGGATGAGGACAGCGACGACAAGCCCGAGCGTCGTCCAGCCGCCGAGCGAGCCCCAACCCCCGTCGGCCCGGATGCCGAGCCCGATCGCGAGCGCCGCCTCGGTGGAGTAGTGAGCGATCTGGTCGAGGTACGTTCCGCGGGAGGAGAACGCGCGCCGCCAGCGCGCCACCTCGCCGTCGCAGCAGTCGAGCAGGAGCTGGAGCTGCGCGAGCGCGACCGCGCCCGCCGCGCCGGGGAGGCCGGGGAGCGTGAGCGCGAGGGCGCCGAGGAGGCCGGCCGGGATCATGAGCGCGGTCACGACGTTCGGCGTGACGGGCGTCGCGACGAGGAGCCGGGTCAGGTACGGCGAGAGCCGGCGCATGTAAAGGCGCCCGGCCCAGTGCTCGGCGCCCGGGCGGCCGAGAAGCGAGTCGGGCTGCGTGACCGCCCGGAGCTCAGCGATCGAACGCGGCGACGAACTCATGCACGCGCCTTCCGATCTCCTGCTCGTCCATCGCGAGGTGCTCGAGGATGGTGTAGCGCTCGGGGCGGGTAGACGGCGCGTGAGCGACCGCTGCGGCGAACTCGTCGTCCGTCAGGCCGAGCTCGCGGGGCAGCCTCGGGACGCCGTGCCGGCGCAGAGACGCGTCCAGCGTGGGGAAGAGCTCGTCGCCGCGGAGGAACGACGCGAAGAGGGCGCCGGTCGCGACCTGCTCCCCGTGGGTGGCCTTCGCGGGATAGAGCGCGTCGATGGCGTGCGAGATCTCGTGGCACGCGCCGCTGCACGGGCGGCTCGAGCCGGCCACAGCCATCGCGAGACCGCTGAGCACGAGCGCCTCGGCGAGCGCGGTCAGGAACGCGTCCGAGCTCAGGTCGTCCGTCCGGTGGAGCAGCGACTCGGCGCCGGCGCGGGCGAACGCGGCCGCCAGCCCGTCCACGGTCTCGCCGCGCTCGCGGCTCGCGAGCTCCCAGTCGGCGAGCGCGCTCAGGTTGCTGAGCGCGTCGCCGACGCCGGACCGCAGCTGCTCAGGAGGACAGCGGCGCACGTAGTCGAGGTCGACCACGACGGCGATCGGGATGTGGACGCCGTACGAGCCCTTGCGCCCGTCGTACTCGAGAGAGGCGACCGGCGAGGCGATGCCGTCGTGGGCGAGGTTCGTGGCGACCGCGACCATGGGAAGCCCGGTGAGGCTGGCGGCGTACTTCGCGACGTCGAGCGTCCGCCCGCCCCCGATCCCGACGACGGCGTCGTACGACTCGTTGCGGAGCGCCTCCGCGAGCTCGAGGGCGGCCTGGAGCGTCCCGCCGTCGACGGGGTAGATCCCCGCGTTCTCGAGCGCGGGACGGACCACCCCGACGATCTGCTCGCCCTGGCCCGGGCCGACCACCACGGCGACGTCGCCGTGCGAGGAGATCCGGCGGTCGCTCAAGAGCGTCGCGAGCGTCGCGACGGCGCCGCTGCCGACTTCGACCGTCAGCGGGCAGGCGACCATTCGGGCTAGTAGCGGCATTCGATCGCGCGCGCACGCGCGAGGTCGGCGTGGTCGTCGACCTCCACCCAGTCGACCGTCCCGATCGGGGCGGCGTGCACCTCGCCCCCGCGGTCGACGAGCTCCTGGAAGCCGTCCTCGTAGTAGAGGGAGGGGTCGCGCCGCCACGTCGCCTCGAGAGCCTCGGCGAGCGGGCCGGCCGCCGCGGGCTCGATGACGGCCAGGCCGATGTACTCGCCGTCGGCGCTCGCCGGGTCGACGTGCTTGCTGATCCGGCGCAGCGTCCCGTCGTCGGAGAGGACGACCTTCATCTCCTCCTCGCCGAGTGGCTTCTCGCTGTCGACGGCGAGCACGACCGCGGGCCCGCGCGCCTCGAGGAGCGACACCTCGACGCTCGCCGGATGGACGGTGTCGCCGTTCACGAGCAGGGCTCCGTCCCGGAACGCCTCGCGCGCGAGCCAGAGCGAGTAGGCGTTGTTCCACTCCTCGGCGCGGTCGTTGAAGACGAGCTCGAGCCGGACGCCGTGGCGGCGCTCGAGCTCGTCCACGCGCTCGCGGACGTGTGCGGACCCGAACCCCGTCACGACGGCGACGTCGTCGATTCCAACGGAGCGAAGGTTCGCGAGCGCGCGATCGAGGATCGTCCGCCCGTCCGTCAGCGGCAGGAGGGTCTTCGGGAGCGTCGCGGTGAGGGGGTGGAGGCGCCGGCCGGGCCCGGCCGCCAAGACGAGCCCGATCATTCCGCGAGCATGCCCTCGACGTGCGGTTGCTCCTCGTCGGGGGCATGGCGGGCGCGTCCGTACCGGAGCCAGCTCGCGGTGCTCTCGCACGCGTAGACGAGCGCGAGCACCACTGACGCGACGAGAAGCGCGGCGTGGAGGACCCCGGCGAGCGCGAAGAGCGAGGCGAGGAGCATGCGGCCGTCCCAGCCGCCGCCGATCGCCGCGATCCACGCGGGCGGGGCCGCGCGCTGATGACGGAGGCGGTACACGGTGTCGTAGTGGTGAAGGGCGATTACGGTCACGAATGCGAAGCAGAGTGGCATCGCGTCACGATCGACGCTGCTCGTGAGGACGATCAGGAACGAGTACTCGAGGGCGCGAAGGAGCGGCGGGACGAGCCACGCGAGGCGCCGCTCGCCGAGCGGGGCCGCTCGTCCGAGCACCCTGCCGACCGCGCGCGCGAGCGGCCCGTCGTCGCGGTAGGCCTCGAGCGCCGTCATCGGGCGAGCGCGGCGAGCGTGCGGCCGGCCACCGCGTACGCGGCGGCGACGCCGCCCCAGGCGAGGAGGGCGATGAAGGTGACGCGGGGGTTCCAGATCGCGGCCGTGACGGCGATGAGGGCGAAGCGCTCGCCGATCGGGAGAACGAGGATCCGCTTGCCCCACCGCGTCCACGAGCGCCGGTCGAGCGCGCCCGCCGCCGCGACCGCGGAGAGCGCGACGCTCGAGAGGGTGACGCGGCTCTTCGCCGGCCGCTCGGCTGTGCCGCTCGCCGCGCCGGCCCCAGCCGGGACGGCGGACGCCGGCGCCGGCGCGACCACCGTCGTCCCGCCCGCGCCTTCGGCCATGGCGAACGCCGCCACCGGGCTCGGCCTCGGTCGGGCGGGGAGATCGATCGTGAGCGGGGCGTCCTCGGGGTCGTCGAGCGGGAGCGTCGGCTCGATCGCCTCGTGCTGGCGGGCGGCGTAGGCGAAGTCGACCATGTGCCGGAACGTCTGGAGCGTGACGGCCGCGGCGGCTAGCAGCCAGACGTCGTCGCCGAAGCCACGCGTGGCGCCGATCGCAAGGCCGGCGTAGACGACGTACTCCTTCGACCGGTCGAAGACGGAGTCGAGCCAGGCGCCGAGCTTCGAGAACGTCCTCGTGTGGCGGGCGAGCTGTCCGTCGACGCAGTCGACCGTGAAGGCAGCGTGCAGGAGCACCGCGCCCAGGACGAGGCTGACGCGGGTCCCGACGGCGAACGACGCGGCGGAGGCGACCCCGATCACGAACGACACGGTCGTCATCGCGTTCGGGGTCCACCCGCGCCGCGCCGCGAAGCGCGCCATGTATTTCGAGTAGGGGCTCACGAAGAACGTGGTGAAGAACCCGTCCTGCGCCTTGACGGCCGCGTCGAGCGCCACGCGGTCCTCGTCGATCTCCTCCATGTCGCTCATGGCGGTCTCCGCCGCTCCGACCGAGAGGGGCGTCGCGTAGAAGAAGCCCCTGAGGCTGTTTCGCGAGAGATGGACGCCGCTTCTCACGAGGCCGACGAGGAGGAGCGCGACGACGTCCTCGCGCGCCGCGCGCACGCGCAGCGAGACCTCGGCCTCGGTATCCGGGTCCAGCCGAATCGACGGCGGGAGCTCCATCGGGTCCGGAAACTCGCCGGTCTCGCGCTCGATCGCCATCCGCCAGAGCCGCGCGCGCCAATCCGCGACGGTGAGCGCCATCTGGTCGTCCCAGCGGTTCGGTCGCGGCTCCGTCACGAGCTCGGCGAACTCGCGTGCGGCGGCGACGAGCTGCGCCCGGTCGTGCGGATCGACCTTCAGAAAGCCCAGGAAGTACGAGTTCGGAACCCCCACCCGGTGGTACGGCGACCCCGCGCTGACCACGCGTCCGCGCACGATCCGGACGCGGTAGGACCACAGCCCGCGCCCGTGCGACCCGGTGCCGAGGATCCCGGAGACGATGCGGGGGTCGGCGAGAAGCCCGGCCAGCGCCTCGCGGTGCGTGACGGCGTGCGCGTTGCCGACGAGCAGGCGGCCGGGCGCATCCGCCGCTATCCCTGCGACCGCGCGAAGGTCGTCCGCCTGGTCTTCCGACTCGACCACCGTGACGTCGACGCCGGCGCCGCGCGCCGCCTCCTCGACCGCTTCCCTCCACCCGGGTCGCGTCACGACCCAGGCGCGGCGCACGTCGAGGCTCTCGAGCGTCGCAAGAAGACGGACGAGCAGCGTCGAGCCGCGGGCCGGAAGCGCCGCGGCCGGGCGGCCGTCCGCGGCCGCAGCCGTAGCGAAGAGAAGCGCGCTGGTCGTCACCGTGCCGCGGTCACTCCTCGAGTCAGCGCTGAGACCCGACGGTAACGGGCGGCGCGTCCGAAGGCGTCGGCGGACGGTCCGGCCCCGGGGGGACGCCGGCAAGGTCGGAGAGGAGGTCGGCCCACTCGCGCCCGATCTCCTCGAGGCTGTAACGGCGGGCGGTCTCGAGCGCGGCGTCCCCCATGCGCCGGCGCTTCTCGTCGTCCTCGATCACCTCGAGGAGCGCCGAGGCGAAGGCGTCGACGTCGCCGTTCGGGACGAGCAGGCCGTTCTCACCGGGCGCGATCACCTGGCGAGGGCCGGTCGGGCAATCGAAGCTCACCACCGGCAGCCGCTTGCTCATCGCCTCGATGAGCACCATCGGAAGCCCCTCGAACCGCGAGCTCAGCGCGAAGACCGACGCCTTCGCGAGCTCGCGTCCGAGCTCCTGCGTCCTCGGGATGAGCGCGACATGGTTGTAGAGCTCGTGCTCGAAGACGAGCCTCCGGAGCTCGCCGAGCTTCTCGCCGCTCCCGTAGATGCGGAGCTTCCACTCCGGGTGGCGCTCGACGACGCGGGCGAACGCCGGGATGAGCCGGTCGAAGCCCTTCTGCGACGTGAGGCGCCCGGCGGCGAGGACGAGCGGGTTCGAGAGCGTCGAGACGCCGCCTTCGAGCTCGGGCAGCGCGTTCGGGATGCAGACCATCCGAGTGGCCGGCGGAAGGACGTCCGCGTAAGTGCCGAGGTCGTCCTCCGTCAGGACCGCGAGCGCGTCGAGCTTCGGGTAGCGGCGCGAGATGTCCCCTGCCAGCCCGGCCCTGTAGGTGCGGAAGTTCAGGTGCTCCTGGCCGACGGTGATCACGTTCGGCGGGGCGAGCTCGGCCGAGATGAGGTTGAGCGCCGGGCGGGTCGCGATCAGGACGCCGTCCGAGAGAGAACGCAGCTTTCGGGCGAGCACGACGTCGGTCCAGAGCGACGACGCTCGGTAGGAGTGGTCCTGCGGGTGGACGAGGACGCTCGGGACCTTTCGCAGGAGGGCGTCGAGCCGCCCCCGCGGACCGCTCGCCTCGGGCGTCTGGTCGTCGAGGGTGGTGACCTTCACGCCGGGCGGAAACGGGAAGAACGGCTCGCGGCGCCTCCGGAGGACGCTGATCACCTCCACGTCGTGGTCGCGCGCCAGGTAGCCGGCGAGGTTGAGGACGGTCCGGATCGTTCCGCCCATCCCGTAGGCGTGCACGATCAGGAAGTGGATCTTGAGCGGGCGGTCGAGCGGCGAGCGCGTGGCGCGCGGCCGCTCGTCGCGGCCCCGGCGGAGCGACCGGAAGGCGAGTGCTCGGCGCGCAAGGCGGCCGAGAGGAGGGCGCGCTCGCCCATGCGGAGCGTCCGCCCGGACGCGGCGGAGGGCGGGGTCGCGGGGGCGTCCGCCGGCTCTTTGGAAGGACGCGCGGGGCTCGAGCGGAGGGAGAGGTTGTTCTTCACCGTGAAGTACGGCTCGAGCCAGCGGGTCTCGTCACCGGTGCGAACTGCGGCCGCGGGGTACACGAGGACGTCCTTCTTCTTCGCGAGGTCGTCGAGGTGGCGGCCCACGCGAAGCTCGCCGACGCTTTCGACGTGGAGGTACAGGTCCCAGACCGCATCCTCGGGAGCGCCCGCTCCGACGAGCGTTTCGAGATCGAGCTCGGCCGAGAACCGCCCGTCGGCCGCACTCGCGTCGCGCTGAACCTCAGCGCTGCCGTCACGCTCGCGCGCGAGGAGCACCACGCGGCCGCTCAGCCCCCCGGCAGGCGAGTCCGGAAGCGTGCCGGCGAGCGCGACGCGCGCGCCGCGCACCCATACTTCTTCGACCTCGGCGTGGGGCGAGATGCCGCCTACCTCCTCAGGGGTCCGGGCCGCCGCCGGCCGCGCGCCGCTATCTTCCTGTGATCGCATCGTCCGGCTTCCAATGCGCCCTGCCGTCGGGCGGGCCTGAGTTTAGCCGTCGCGTCTTCTCCGTCGGCCCGTTCGAAGAGCCCTCGAGAGGCTCAAGGAAGCGGTCGACCGGCCGATGAAGGTAGCGATGGCGCGCCTCGTGACACTCGCGGCCGCGGCTGCGCTCGCTGCGGTCGTCGCGCTCGCCGCGGCTCCGCGCGCCGAGGCGGCGCGGGCGCCGTGCATCCCTGGGGCCGGCAAGCCGCTGTGCTACTGGACGAAGGGGAAGGTCACGTTCGTCGCCGACGGCGACACGCTCGACGTCGACGTCCAGGGCGACGGGACGTCGAGGCCGATCCGCGTGCGGATGATCGGGATCAACGCGATGGAGATGTCCGTCTACAGCCGCTACCGCGACCGGCGGAGAGGCGCGTGCCACGCGCTCGAGGCGACGTCGAGGCTGCAGCGTCTCGTCCGCGGCAGCCGCCGCGTCGTCCGGCTCTCGTCGCAGGGACGGGTGAGCAAGGCGGGGCGGCGCTATCGGCGTTCGGTGGCAGTGCGCGTCGGCGGCCGCTGGCGCGACGCCGGCCAGATCCTGGTCAACGAGGGGCACGTGCTCTGGCTGGCGGCCGGGTCGGAGTGGGCGCACAACACGCGCTACGCGGTCGGCGCGCAGCGAGCCAAGGCGGCGGGTCTGCGGATCTGGAACCCGCGCTACTGCGGATCCGACTCGTCGGATGCCGTGCCGCTCCGGATGTGGGTGAACTGGGACGCGGACGGCCGCGACCCCCAGAACCTGAACGGCGAGTGGGTGCGGATCAAGAACCAGGGCACGAGCGCTCTCGCGATCGGCGGGTGGTGGCTCCGCGACTCGTTCCTGAAGCGCTTCACGTTCCCGGCCGGCGCCGTTATCCCGGCGGGGGGAGCGATCGCGCTCTTCGTCGGCAGCCGCGGCGGCGACACCAACACGAGCACGCATTTCTACTGGGGCCGGACGCGGCCGATCTTCGACAACGCGGGCGGTCCGAGGGGAATGGGCGACGGCGCCTACCTCTTCGACCGCCACGGCGACATCCGGGCCTCGATGATGTATCCGTGCCGGTACGCGTGCTCCGACCCCCTCGCGAGCGCGCTCGAGGTAAGCGCGCACCCTTCCCGCCCGGAGGAGGTCTACGTCCGCAACGCGAGCTCCGCCGCCGTCGACCTCGAGGGGTACGTCGTCGAGAACCCGCCGTACATCTACAGCTTCGGGGCGGGCACGATCCTCGCGCCCGGCGAGCGGCTGCGTCTCGTCGTGATCGGCCGTCCCGCCGACGACACGGCCCTCGTGAAGCACTGGGGGAAGTCGAGATACATCCTTGACGACGCGGGCGACGTCGTACGCCTCCGCACGCAGACGAACATCACGATCGACTGCTTCTCCTGGGGCAGGGGATCCTGCTGACGCGGCCGCCCGCGTATCGTTGGCGGGCGACCGGTGCCGAATCCGAAGATCCAGGCCAAGTTCTTCGAGATCATCCGTGAGAGCGGCATCCGCCCGGCGCGCGCGCTCGAGATCGGCGGGTATCTCAACCACAACTCCCTCTTGATCGCGCCCGAGCTCGAGGCGACCGAGCGCTACTGCCTCAACCTGATGCGGATGCGCGCCGACACGCCGATGAAGGCCGTGGTCGGGAACTCGAACGACATGCACATGTTCGACGACGAGTCGTTCGACCTGGTCGTCTCGAACGCGACCTTCGAGCACGACAAGTACTTCTGGCTCTCCCTCGCGGAGATCCGCCGCGTCACCCGAGCCGGCGGCATGGTGATCATCGGGGTGCCGGGGTACACGAAGAACGCCAAGCGCGTCGGGGCCAGGGGCACGATCACGTTCGCGGTCCACTACCGCTTCGACTACTACCGTTTCAGCGAGCAGGCCGTCCGCGACGTCTTCTTCGAGGGCATGGACGACGTCCAAGTGCTCTCGATGCTTCGGCCGCCGCGCATCATCGGCCACGGCCGCAAGCCGGCGCGGCTCTCCTAGCACCGGGTCGGCGGCGCACGCCGCTTCTGTATCCTCGCGCCGCGTGCGCTGGCACAGGATCAACCGGCTGCTTCGGCCGACCGGGTTCAAGGTGGTCCGCGCCGAAGCGTCCAAGCCGCCCAAGCGACGGGCGCGCGGCATCGCGTCGGATCCCGTCTACGACCGGCTGGTGACCACGCCTGTCTTCATCCTCGCGTCGATCCGGTCCGGCTCGACGCTTCTCCGGGTGCTCTTGAACACGCACTCGCAGCTTCACGCGCCGCACGAGCTTCACCTTCCCGGGATGCGCGTCGAGCTCGGGTCGCGCTACGCCATGCGCGCGATCGAGGAGCTCGGCCTCGACGCGACGGCGCTCGACTACCTCCTCTGGGACCGGGTGCTTCATCGGGAGCTCACGAAGAGCGGCAAGAAGCACATCGTGGAGAAGACCCCGAGCAACGTCTTCATCTGGCGTCGCATCGTCGAGTGCTGGCCCGATGCACGCTTCATCTTCCTCCTCCGCCACCCGGTCGCGATCGCGCGGTCGCGGCAGCTCGCCTGGGGCCGCGAGCTGAGCGGCGAGAACCAGAGGAAGGTGCTGGGGTTCATGAACGGCCTGGAGAGAGCCCGCCGTCACCTCGACGGGCTCACGATCCGGTACGAGGACCTGACCACGGATCCCGAACGGGTGACGCAGGAGGTGTGCGCCTTCCTTGGCGTGGAGTGGGAGCCGCAGATGCTGGATTACGGGCGAGTCGACCATGGCCGCTACGAGCCCGGCCTCGGTGACTGGGGCGAGCGCATCAGAACGGGCGAGATCCTGCCGCCGCGCCCAATTCCCGACGGCGAGATCCCCGAGCGTCTGCTCAGGCTTTGCCGCGCGTGGGGGTACGTCGAGAAGCCGGCCGCGGCCGGCTCTCCGACGCGCCGCTAGAGGGCGAGCCGCCGTCTCACGCGCTTGGCGAAGGAGGGCGGGCGCTCGGCGTCCGCGCGGCCGCCGGGCCGGCCTGCTCTAGCCGGCCGAGGAGGCGAGTCGCCATCGAGCTGGGCACGCAGATCCAGAGCGCCGTACCGGCCGGTTATGTCGACGAACTCGAATCCGCGGGCCGCCTTCTCGAGGAGGAACTGGTTGTGCGGGAGACCGTAGATCCGGGCGCCTACCGCTTCGGCGAAGTGGACCGCGAACGGGAAGACGAGCGTCGGTTCGAAGTCGCGCCCGTGCTGCCAGATCGAGGCGCTGAAGTCGTCGCCGCCGATCCAGCCTCCGTCCTTCACCTTCGGGAAGACCTTCACGAGGTCGACGGTGATCCCGCGCAAGGTGTGGTCGCCGTCGATATACGCGAAGTCGAGCGTCCCGTCCGGCATCCGATCGATCACTTCGCTCGTCTTTCCGCGCAGGACGATCCGCTTGTCGGCGTAAGCGCCCGTGCGCGCCATCGCCTCCTCGAAGAAGCGCTCGAAGACGTCGTCCGCCTTGTTCGCCGGCTTGTTCCAGTCGTCGAGGTGCCGCCAGGGGTCGATCATGTAGTAGGACGCGACGGCCGGGCACTCTGCGAGCAGCCGCTCGGCGAAAGCGCCCCGGTAGACGCCGATCTCGGCCACGTCGCGCGCCTCCACGCCGTTCACGAGCGAGACCCAGAGATCGACGCGCGTGGGGGCCCCGGCCGCCCACTCACGAAGCTTGTCCTCACTCGCCTGCACGGCTGATGCGCGGTCTCCCACGGACGTCGACAGGTTCGTCGCGGGGTCAGGATAGTCGCGCGGAGCGGTCGCCCCGAGGCGGCGGAGGCCCGGCGGCGCTCGGATACGCTGTGCGCCGATGCGCCGGGAAGACCTGCCACCGCACAGGACCGCGACGTACGTCCTCCCGCGCTGGAAGGTCGTGTACGTCTCGGTTCCGAAGGCCGCGTGCACCAGCATCAAGTGGTTGATCGCCGAGCTCCAGGAGGAGGATCCGGACCGCTTCCACACCGCGCTGACGCGCGAGGTCGGCCGCGGTATGACGATCCACCGGCGCCGCCGGTGGCAGCGGACGCCGATGCTCGACGGGCTCTCGGACGAGGAGCTCGCCGACGTCGCGCCCGAGCGCGGCTGGCTCGTCTTCGCGGTCGTGCGGCACCCGACCGAGCGGCTGTGGTCGGCGTGGCAGTCGAAGTTCCTCCTCCGCGAGCCGAAATGGGTCGACCGGTTCTGCGAGGAGCCGTGGTTCCCGCGGGTCCCGGAGTCGACGCAGGACGTCGTCGAGGACTTCCAGCGGTTCGTCCGCTCGCTCGCCGACGTTCCGGATCAGCGCGTCCTCCGCGATCGTCACTTCCAGCCTCAGACCGAGCTCCTGACGCCCGAGCGGACGCCGTACACCCGGATCTACAAGACGCGCGAGATCCCGGAGCTCCTCGGCGATCTCGACGCGCATCTGCGGGCGCAGGGCTGGGACGGCTCGCTCGGCCTCGACGCGAAGAACGAGACGCCGCTTCGCCCGCTCGCCGCCATGTTCTCGCCCGAGACGATCGACGGGATCCGGCGGGTCTACGGCCGGGACTTCGAGGTCTTCGCCTACGCGAACGTGGAGCCCGAGGCGCTCGAGCCGAGCGGCGAGTACGACGAAGCGGCGATTCGGATGCTCGGCAGGCTCGTCGAGCGCGGCGAGCGCATCGGCGATCTCGCCGGCCGCGCGCAACGCCTGTACGTCGCGCAAAACGCGAGCCGACAGGAGGCGAGGGAGCTGCGGCGCCGGGTCGCGCAGCTCGAGGCGACGCTCAACAGCCGGCTCGCCCACAAGGTACGACGGCGGGTCCTCGGAGCGTTGAGCCGGGCTTAACCAGCCGTCGGGTCGATCGTCGACCGAGAACGTGAAGATCCGCTTCCTCATCGCGAACGCCTACGGCGTCGGCGGAACCATCAAGGCGACCTACAACCTCGCGGGAGAGCTGGCGAAGCGCCACGACGTCGAGATCGTGAGCGTGCAGAAGCACCGCGACTCACCCGCTTTCGGAGTTCCTCAGGGCGTCCGGTTGCGGGCGCTCGTCGACCGCTCGCCGCGCGCGAAGCGCGCCGACGAGACGCGGGCAGGGGCCCTCCCGCGCGCGAAGGGGAAGCTGAAGGCGTGGGCGCGGGAGCGGCCGAGCCGCGTCGTCCACCCGGGGGACTTCCGCTACAAGAACTTCAACCTCTTCACCGACCTCCGGCTCGTCCAGTTTCTCCGCTCGCTCGACGACGAGATCGTGATCGGGACGCGCGCGGGGCTCAACCTCGCGGTTGCCCGGTTCGCCCGTCCCTCGGCGATCCGCGTGGGGCAGGAGCACCTGAACATGACGAAGTACGGCCAGGAGATCCAAGCGGCCTTCCGCAGGTACTACCCGCGGCTCGACGTCTATTCCGCGCTCACCCAGGGCGACGCGGACGCCTTCTCCGAGCTGCTCGGCCCGGACGCGCGCGTCGTCTGCATCCCGAACGGGGTTCCGGATGTCGGCGGCGCGCGCTCCTCGACCGAGGGGAACGTCGCGATCGCGGCCGGGCGACTCACCCCCCAGAAGGGCTTCGACCGGCTGCTACCGGCCTGGGTGGAGGTCGCGCGCAAGCACCCCGACTGGGAGCTTCGGATCTTCGGGGGCGGGAAGCTCAGGCGGCGCCTGGAGAGGCGGATCGAGGAGCTCGGGATCGGCGACACCGCACGGCTCATGGGGTACACCGACGAGCTGCCCCAGGAGATGGCGAAGGCGGCGTTCTACGTCATGAGCTCGCGCTTCGAGGGCTTCCCGATGGTGCTGCTCGAAGCGATGCGCTGCGGGCTCCCGATCGTGAGCTTCGACTGCCCGAACGGCCCGCGCGACCTCATCAGCCACGGGCAGGACGGCTTCCTCGTCCCCGACGGCGACGTCGACGCCCTCGCGGCGGCGATGATCGAGATGATCGAGCTCGGCGACGCGCGGCGCTCGTTCGGCGACGCCGCGCTCGAGAAGGCGAAGCAGTACGAGATGCCCGCGATCTCCCGGCGGTGGGAGCAGCTTCTGGAGGAGATCCTCGAGGAGCGCCGGCGCTCCCGCGCCCTCACGCGAGCGCCGGCCGCACGCTCCTCCACAGGAGGATCAGCGCGCCGGGGAGCGCCGCGAGGACCGTGACGACGTAGAAGACGACGCCGGTGGCGAAGGCGGCGTCGGCCGAGACGTCGAACTGGGCCAGGAAGGCGACGAAGAACGCCTCGCGGACTCCGAGGCCGTTGATCGTGAACGGCACCATCATGACGAGGAAGAGGAGCGGCCCCAGGAGGAGGTACGGAAGCGGCGACATCTCCACTCCGATCGCTTCTCCGCACAGCCAGATGGCCCCGAACCGAGGGAGCTGGACGGCGAGCGTCGCGAGGAGGACGAGGCCGAGAACGCCGGGGCGCGACCGATAGTCGTGCATGGCGAGGTAGAGGCTCGAGAGCGGACGTTCGAGCCGGACGCGGCGTCCCAGCGGGAAGACGGTCCCGACGAGATGCCGGCTCGTCCGCCGCGAGAAGAGCAGCACCGCGACGAGTGCGAGGACGGCGGCGAACGCGAGCTCGACCCAGACGATGAGCCGAAGGTTCTCGAAGCGGCCCGCGACGACCGCGAGCCCGAGGGCGACCATGAGGAGCGTCCCGGCCGCCCCGACTGCCCGCTCCATGAGCACCGCGGCAACCGTCTCGCCCTTCACCGTCGGCCGCCGGCGCGCGTGCTCGACGATCCGGACCGCGTCGCCGCCGATCGTGGTCGGCAGCACCTGGCCTGCGGCGTAGCTCACGAAATAGAGCTTCGTGAGCCAGCCGAGCGGCTCGTGGATCCCCTTGGACGCGAGTAGGAGCTGCCAACGCCACGACATTCCCCACGTCGTCACGAGGAAGATCGCGAGGGCGGCGACGAGGTACGCGGGGTTGCTCGACGCGATCAGAGAGGCGGTCCGATCGACGTCGACGAGCCAGAGCAGGTACGCGACGAGGCCGCCGCTGACTGCGATCTGGAGAGCGAGGCCCAGAGGACGCCTCACGGCGGCGAGGCTACCAGCGGGATTGCGCCCGAGCCGCGGCGGTACTGTACGCCGGTGGCGGTGAAGGTCAGCGTCGTCGTCCCGGTCTACAACCCCGGGCCGCACATCGACCGCCTGATCGCGTCGCTTCTCCGGCAGTCGCTGCCGCGGGATGAGTTCGAGGCCGTCTTCGTCGACGACGGCTCCACGGACGGAACGGGTGAGCGGCTCGACGCGCTGTCGGCCGAGCACGCGAACTTCACGGTCGTCCACATCCCGAACTCGGGCTGGCCCGGCCGGCCGCGGAACGTCGGCATCGACACAGCGCGCGGCACGTACGTCTACTTCGTCGACAACGACGACTGGCTCGGCGACGAGGCGCTCGAGCGCCTGTACGCCATGGCGGAGCGGAACGCCTCCGATGTCGTGATCGGGAAGATGGCGGGCCATGGCCGCCGCGTTCCCAGGGAGCTCTTCGCCGCCACCCGCGACCGCGTATCCGTCGAGAGCTTCCCCCCGCTCACGGCCGCCGAGTTCGGCATCGACCCGCTCACCCCCCACAAGCTCTTTCGACGGGCGTTCCTCGACGAGCACGCGATCCGGTTCCCGGAGGGGCGCCGCCGGCTGGAGGATCACGTCTTCGTGATGCAGGCGTACGTTCGCGCCGACGTCATCTCCGTGCTCGCCGACTACGTCTGCTACCACTGGGTTCGGCGACGCGACAACCGGAACGCCGCCAACATCCGGCTCGATCCGCGGGGCTACTTCGAGAACGGCCGGGAGGTGCTCGACATCGTCGAGCGCCACACCCCGCCGGGCCCCCTGCGCGACCGCCTCATCGCGGCGTGGTACGAGGGAAAGATGCTCTGGCGCGTCGGTGAGGGGAAGCTTCTCGCCTACGAGCCGGACTACCGCCGCGAGCTCTTCGCCGAGATTCGGCGCCTCGCGCTCGAGCGGTTCGGTCCCGACGTCGTCGCGCGCCTCCCCGCCCACCTGCGCGTGCGCTCGGCGCTTCTCCAGGCCGGCGACCTGGAGCGGTTGCTGGCGCTCGCGCGCGTCGAGAGCGGGCTGGAGCCGACGGCCCTGCTCGAGGAGGCGAGACCGGACGCGGGTCGACTGGTTCTGCGGCTGAGCGGGCGGCTTTCCTACGAAGGCGGAGCGCCTCTCGCTTTCCGACGCGACGGCGAGAAGCTCTACTGGGACCCTCCCGTCGACTTGGGCACCGCCGTCTCGCTCGCCGACCGGGAGGTGACGGGCGAGCTCGAAACGAGCCGGATCGACGTCTTCGTCCGCTCGCGCAAGGAGCGCGCGGAGTTCTTCCTGCCGGCCGACTCGGCGGTCGTGCGGCACGACGATGACGACGGGCTGCACATCTCGCTCGAGGCCGAGGCCCGGCTCGATCCCGTCACCGCCGGGGCGGGAAGCCCGCTCGCTCGCGACCTCTGGGACGTCCTCGCCTGCGTTCGGACGGCCGGCTGGGCCCGGGTCGTGCCGGTCTCCTCAGCGACCGAGCCAGCGTCCGCCGCGATGAGCCCCGCCGTTGGCGGCGACGGCGTTCGCATGACCCCTCGCTCGACGGCTCGAGGGACGCTCGCCGTCGCGATCGGCCCCGTGCGGTCGCGAAGCGCGCGCCCTCGCTTCGCTTCGACCCTGCTCCGCCGCTGATCCGGCGGGCTCGCGCACTCGTTCGCCCCTTCGTCCGGAGCCTGCGCCGCCGACGGTCGCGCGGGGATCGTCTCGACGAGAGGGCGGTCGTCACCGCGTTTCGCCGTCTCGCCGAGGCCGACCTCGCCGGCACGCGCCGCTCGGCGCTCGTTCGACGGACGGTGATCGACCAGTTCCACCGCCTGTACTACCACTCGCCGAGACGGACCTGGAAGAACACGCGCTTTCTCGGCGTCCCCGTCTGGAAGAGCCCGCTCGACCTCTGGGTCTACCAGGAGCTCGTCTACGAGGTTCGTCCCGACGTCATCGTCGAGGCGGGGACGAAGTTCGGGGGGAGCGCGTACTACTTCGCGAGGCTCTTCGACCTGCTCGGCCACGGCGAGGTGGTGACCATCGACGTGAAGGAGCAGCCGAACCGGCCGGAGCACCCGCGCATCACGTACGTGACCGGCTCTTCGACGGACCCGGCCGTGGCCGAGCGCGTCGACGCTCTCGTCGCGGGCCGGAAGCCGCTCGTCGTCCTCGACTCGGCTCACAAGCGCGATCACGTTCTCGAAGAACTGCGGATCTGGGGCGCGCGCGTCCCCGTCGGGTCGTACGTGGTCGTCGAGGACACGCACGCCGACGGCCACCCGGTGACGACGAACTTCGGCCCCGGGCCGTGGGACGCCGTCGAGCTCTTCCTCACCGAGAACGATGCGTTCGAGGTCGACACCTCGCGGCACAAGTTCTTCTTCACCTGGAACCGGCGCGGGTACCTGAAGCGGGTGTCGTAGCGCGGCGTGCGCCTGCCGCGCCGCCTCTATCGTTTACGCGGCTCCCGGTGAGGGTCCTCTACTTCGATCCCAAGTTCCTGACGCCGCGCCACTCGGCGCCGACGCGCGCGTACTCGCTGGCGCGCCATCTCGTGGAGCGGGGACACAGCGTCACGATGGTCGCGCGGAACCCGAGCTGGCTGGACGTGTCCGCGAACGGGCGTCGGCGCAGCCCCGTCCTCCGCGAGCGCGTGGACGGCATCGACGTCCTCTGGACGAAGATTCCGTACGACCAGAGCTTCTCGAAGCGGAAGCGGCTCTTCTCCTACGGGACGTACGCGGCCGTTGCGAGCGTCGTCGCCGCGGGAGCCGCGCGCCCGGACGTCGTCTACGCCTCGTCGACGCCGCTGACCGCCGGTGTCCCCGGTGCTGTCGCTTCCCGCCTGAAGGGCGTCCCGTTCGCCTTCGAGCTCCAGGACCTTTGGCCCGCCGTTCCAGCCGCGCTCGGCTTCCTGAACGGGCGGCGCGAGCTCGCGGCGGCCGAATGGCTCGAGCGGCGGCTCTACGAGAGCGCCGACCGGCTCGTCGTCTGCAGCGAGACGGTGCTGGAGGACCTCGCCAGGCGCGGGATCCGGCGCGAGAAGCTCGTCCTCGTTCCGAACCTGAGCGACGTCGATCTCTTCCACCCCGACGCAAGCGACGAGGGGTGGCGAGCACGCCTGGGCCTGGCAGGGAAGCTGGTGGCCCTGTACTCGGGATCCATGGGGGTCGCGAACGGCGTGTACCAGCTCGCCGATGCGGCCGCGGCGCTTCGTCGCTCGGGCGACGACCGGGTCGCGATCGTGGCCGTGGGAAGCGGAAGCGAGCGGGCCGCCCTCGAGCGGCGCGTCGCGAGTGAGGGCCTCGACAACCTCGTGGTGCTCCAGCCGGTCGCCCGCGAGGAGATGCCCGGCCTGGTCGCTTCGTGCGACGTCACCCTCACCGTCTTCGCGCCGAACCCGATCCTCGCGCTCAACTCCCCGAACAAGTTCTTCGACTCGCTCGCGGCCGGAAAGCCGGTCGTCGTGAACGTCGACGGCTGGCTGCGGCGGCTCGTCGAGGAGAACGAGGCGGGCGTGTACGTCCCCGCGGGCGACGCGGAGGGCCTTGCGAGCGGCCTGAGGTCGCTTGCCGAGCGCCCCGAGCACCTCGCCGAGATGGGGCGAAACGCCCGCGCGCTCGCGACCCGCGAGTTCGCGCGCGACCTTCTCGCGGACCGGCTCGCGGCCACTCTGGAGGACCTTGCCGCCCGCGGGCGCTGAGGAACGCGGGCCGCCAGGCGGTCGACGCTACGAGGCCGTGAAGCGGGCGTTCGACGTCGTCGCCGCGTCCGCGTCCCTCGTCGCGGTCGCGCCCGTCGTGGCGGCCGTCGCCGTCGCCATCCGGGTCGAGAGCCCCGGCCCGGTCATCCTCCGCCAGCCGCGCGTGGGCCGCGGCGGGCGCGATTTCCCGATGTTCAAGTTCCGCACGATGGTCGTCGACGCGCACACGCTCGGCGCGGGGTGGCTCGTCGCCGAGAACGATCCGCGCATCACGCGCGTGGGAGCGTTCCTGCGCAAGTGGTCGCTCGACGAGCTGCCACAGCTCTTGAACGTCCTGCGGGGGGACATGAGCATCGTCGGCCCGCGGCCGACGCTCCGCTACCAGGTCGAGCAGTACACGCCCTTTCAGCGTCGCCGTCTCGAGGTGCGGCCCGGCATCACCGGGTGGGCGCAGATCTCCGGGCGGAATGAGCTCACGTGGCCGGAGCGCATCGAGTTCGACGTCTGGTACGTCGACCACCGCTCGCTCCGGCTCGACGCGAAGATCCTCGCCCGGACGCTTCCGGTCGTACTCCGCGCCACCCGCGTCTACAACGACGCCCGCGGCGACTGGGGCGAGCGCGGGGCGGAGGGAGTCTAGGCGGTCGCGAGCGGCGTGCCGGCCGTGCGTATCAGCACGGGACGCCGCCGCCGCAGCCGAACGGGTGTCCCGGGCGGTCCCGCGTCGGTACCGCTCTGAACCCGAGGGCGGCGGCCCTGGTGCCGCTCGTCAGGCGCGCTCGGTACGTACGCCCGCGCGGGACGCGGAGGGAAGCGCGAAAGATGCCGTGGCGGTTAGTCCTGAGCGTCCGAACCCTGCTCCAGCCGCCCGACGCTCGGCGCTGGACGATGACGCGGGTCGGGCTTCCGCACGACGGCCACGGAGGGCCGCACGGCGTCCGGCCCCAGACGTTGACGCGACGTCCCGACGGGAGCGCCACGAACGGGAACCGGAAGGCCCGGAGCGCCGGCTTGGCCCGATGGGCCGCGAACCCGCCCGCGCGCCTGTAGTAGAGCCCCGACTGGTAGCGGTCGGCGGGGAAGGGGTTGTCGGTGAGCTGGAGCCACGTCACGTGACTCACGCCGACTCGCCACATCCGGTACATCGCCTCGGCGACCCACCGGGCGTGGGTGCGCGCCGGCACGCCCGTCGGATCGGGCGGGCGCGTATCCCAACCGAACTCCCCGACCCAGAAGCGGATCGAACGTGGCGAGCGGATCTTCCCGTACCGGATGGCGGCGCGAAGGACCCGGCGCATCTCGGGCAGGTCGCCGAGCGAGACGTCGTCCCGCGCGAACGCGCGGTGCCTCGGGCCTCCCGACGTGTACGGGTGGTGGTCCCAGACGTCGAAGTTGCTCGCCGGGCACCCCGCCTTCGGCCTGAGACGCGTCGTCAGGCAGAGCATCGCGCGCATGAAGCGAAGCGGGCCGACATTCCCGGTCAGCGCGAGCCGCCCGCCGAACGGCGCCGTCCCGCCCGCGATGATCACGTTCCCCGCGTTCACGCCTCGGATCGCGGCGCTGGAGGCGTTGACCATCGAGCGGTACCACCCCGGCGCGACGAGTCGGCCGCCCTCGGCCTGCGGCGTCACGTAGAGGCGGAGGTTCGGCTCGTTCCAGATCGTCCAGTGCCGGACGGCGGGGAGCACGTCCGAGTACGGATCCGGCTGGAAGTTTCCGTTGTAGCGGCGCGCGGCGGCGCGCAGGAACTGCGCGAGAGCGGACGGGTCGGGCCGCGCGGTACCCGGGAAACGAGAATCGCCTCGGCCCTCCGCCCAGCGCGGGGCGTAGAGGACCATCACGATCGGCCTGAGGCCGTGAGCGCGAGCGAGGAGAATCTTCTCGTCGAAGGAGCGCCAGTCGTAGTGCGGCGACGCGGGATCGTCGGCGTTGAACCCCGCGGGACGCGGGTCGGGCGCGATGCTACGCCAGTGGAGGAGCAGCTTGACGTAAGGGGACCCGGCGCCTCTCACCCTCGCAAAGGCGAGATCGCGCTCGGGGCCGTCGAAGACGGCGGTCGGGTACTGGAGCACGCTCGTCTCGAGCGGGCGTGCGGCCGAGGCGAGAGCCGGCTGTAGGAGCGCGATCGCGGCGACGAGCGTCGAGAAGAGCACGACGCGGCGCATCTCGGCGCGGAACGACGACACGGCACTCTTGTTCATCCGGGCGTTGTTCATCGGATCTCGCGAGGTGACCCCTCGCCCTCCGGTCGTGGCCGACGCCGAAGGAGCGGCCTCGGAGTATAGAGAGCCGCCTGGACCGCGGCGACACTCCTTTCAGAACGCTAACGTCACGTCCGCCGGCCCGGAGCGGCACTACACTGACCGGCTGACGTACCGCCCCGCCGCCGCACGTGACAATCGCCCCTGTCCGGCCCTCTGCTCCGCCCCCCGCCCCGCCGAGCACGAGGCGGCTTAGCCCGGCGGCGCTCGCTGCGTCCCTCGTCGTCGCCGCGGCCGTCTTCCTCGTCGCCTTCGACGGCGGCTCGTACGGCCTTCTCGACCGGAACTCGATCGCCATCGGGCTGTGGTGGACGATCGCGCTCACGGTCGGTCTCGGGATCCTCCCGCTCGAGCGCGTACCCCGCGCGGCACTCCTGACGGCCGTTCTTCTCGCGGCGCTCGCGGCGCTCACCCTTCTTTCGGCGCTGTGGGCGGACAGCGTCGAGGCGACGCTCAACGAGTTCAACCGGGTCGTGCTGTATCTGGGTGTCTTCGCGCTCGTCGTGCTCGCCTCGAAGCGCCTCACGGCCCCCCGCTGGAGCGACGGGATCGCGCTTGGGATCACCGCCGTCGCGCTCGTCGCCCTCGCCAGCCGCTTCCTGCCCGGCCTCTTTCCCGGGTCCCAGCTCCCGATCTTTCTCCCCACCGAGCGGACGCGGCTGTACTACCCGCTGAACTACTGGAACGGCCTGGCGATCCTCGTGGCGCTCGGGGCCCCGCTCCTCCTTCGCGCCGCCGTCGCCCCGGGAAGCCTCGTTCGCCGCGCAGTCGCGCTCGCCCCGTTCCCCGCGCTCGCAGCGGTCATCTACCTCACGTCCTCGCGGGGCGGAACCGCGGCGACCGTGGCCGGCGTCGTCGCCTTTCTCGCGCTCACCGCGCACCGCTGGGCGGCGGCCGGTGCCGCGACGCTCGCGGCGCTCGGGTCGGCGGGCGCAGTCGTCGTTCTCCTCGACCGCCACGAGCTCGTGAACGGGCCGCTCGACTCGGCCGCGGCCGAGGCGCAGGGAAGGAGCGCCGCCGCTCTCGTGCTTCTCGCGTGCGTCCTCACCGGCGCGCTGTACGCCCTCGCCGTTCGCTACGTTCCGCGCGGGATTCGCGTCGGACCGCGCGTCGCCTGGGCCCTCGTCGCGGTCGTGGCCCTTCTCGCGCTCGCCGGAGTTGCGGCCGCCGACCCCGTGCAGCGGTTCGAGGAGTTCAAGCGCCCGCCTGAGGCCTCGCTCGGCGACGACCCCATCCGCGCCCATCTCACGAGCGCGAGCGGGAACGGCCGCTGGCAATGGTGGGCGGCCGCGGTCGACCAGTTCAGGAGCCACCCGCTCCTCGGCGACGGAGCGGGCTCGTACGAGGCGTGGTGGGCGCGGCACGGAACGCTCCCGGGCTTCGTCCGCGACGCTCACTCGCTCTACCTCGAGATGCTCGGTGAGCTCGGGCTTCCAGGCTTCCTCCTCGTTCTCGCGATCGTCGGGTCGGGGTTCTTCGTCGGGATGCGCCGGCTCCGTCGTCACGACCCCGACGGGCGAACGGTTACGGCCGCCTTCCTCGCCGGCCTGCTCGCGTATGCGCTCGCCGCCGGGGTCGACTGGATGTGGGAGCTGACGGCAGTGTCGGTCGTCGGCGTCGCGTTCCTCGCCCTCTTGACGGGCGCCGCGACGGGGGTGCCAGGGCGGCGGCCGGCCGCGCGCTCGCGGGTGCGCCGGCGAACGATCGGCACGGTGCCCGCCGT
>DASZKB010000062.1:0-11127 GCA_035947475.1 Gaiellaceae bacterium
CGTGATCATGACCTCGAACATCGGGGCGGGCACGATCTCGAAGAACCAGGCGCTTGGCTTCTCGCTCGGCGACGACACGGGCCTCTCGTACGACGAGATGAAGGACCGGATCATGGGCGAGCTCAAGAAGGTCTTCCGCCCCGAGCTCCTCAACCGGATCGACGAGGTGATCGTCTTCCACAAGCTCACGAAGGAAGAGATCAAGCTGATCGTGGAGCTCATGATGAAGCGCCTCCGCGACCAGATGGTCGAGCACGAGGCGGCGATCGAGCTCACCGACGGCGCCAAGGAGCTCCTCGTCGAGAAGGGCTACGACCCGGCCATGGGGGCGCGGCCGCTCCGCCGCGCGATCCAGCGCCACATCGAGGATCCGCTCGCCGACTTCGTCCTCGGCCGCGCGCTCAAGCCCGGCTCGACGATCCTGGTCGACCGCAAGGACGGCGACGAGGTGGACATCACGTTGATCGAGTCGCCCGACGCGCCGCCCGAGCAGGTCACCGTCCCGCCGGACGAGCCGTCCGGCGATGCGGACGACTCGCAAACGCCCGAGAACTAGTTAGGCGCCTCGCCCGGCAATGCCCTCCGGGCTTCTGACCGGCTGCAAAGCGTCGCCCGGCGGCGTCCTCCGTCGCCCGCGTAATTCAGCCATTACGCGGGCTCCCTGCGTCCTTGCCTGGCTCGCTTTTCGCCCGGCAGAAGCGCGGAAACATCACCGGACGAGGCGCGGGCGCTGACCCGCGCGTTTCTCGGCGAGCGCCCCGTCGTCGCCGCGCTGAGCGGCGCGGTCGCGATCGCCTTCTCGGCGATCCTGTACCGGCTCGCCGAGGTCTCGCCGTCCACGGGCGCGTTCTTCCGCTGCCTCTACGCCTTGCCGGTGCTCTGGCTGCTCGCCCGCTGGGAGGATCGCCGCTTCGGGTCGCGACCGCTCGCGCTCCGGCGGACGGCGTGGCTCGCCGGCGCCTTCTTCGCAGCCGACCTCATCCTGTGGCACCACTCGATCGAGGCGGTGGGAGCCGGCCTCGCCACGGTGGTCGGCAACACGCAGGTCGTCCTCGTCGGGCTGATCGCATGGGCGGTCCTCTCCGAGCGGCCGCCCGCGGGGGCGCTCGTCGCGGTCCCGCTCGCGACGGTCGGGATCTTTCTGATCTCCGGCGTCGTCGAGGAGGGCGCGTACGGGGAGAACCCGCCCCTGGGCGCGCTTCTAGGCGTCCTGACCGGGATCGCGTACTCCGCCTTCCTGCTCGTCCTCCGCCACGGCTCGCGCGACCTGCGACGGGTGGCGGGGCCGCTCTACGACGCGACCCTGGTCACCGTCGTCCTCGTCGTCCCAGCGGGCCTCGTGCTCGGCGAGCTCGACTTCACGCCGCCGCTCGCCGCCCACGGCTGGCTGCTCTTGCTCGCGCTCAGCTCGCAGGTGCTCGGATGGCTGTTGATCACCGTCTCCCTGCCGCGGCTGCCCGCGGTCTTGACCTCCGTCCTCCTCACGTTCCAGCCGCTCATGTCGGTCGCGTTCGCGGCCGTGCTCCTCGCCGAGGATCCGTCGGCGCTCCAGCTGGCCGGCGCGGCCGCGATCCTCGCCGGTCTCGTCGTCGCCTCGGTGGGGCGGCGGCGCGCCCGCCCGCGCGAGCCGGCGCTCGAGTCGGCGACGGGCTAACCCGGCGCAAAGTTCTGACGAGCGCGCGACGATCGGCGTCCTGAGCCGTTCTTAGACTGGTCGCCGTGGCGAAGGCGGCGGCGGTTCAGTACGGCTGCTCGGAGTGCGGTTACGCGACCGGCAAGTGGCTCGGGCGCTGCCCCGAGTGCGGAAGCTGGGGCACGCTCGCCGAAGAGGGCCCCGCCGCAACCTCGCTCGGCGCGGACGCGCGCCCGCTCCTTCGCCTCGTCGACGTCGAGACGGCCGACGCCGATCGCATTCCCACCGGCGTCTCGGAGCTCGACCGCGTCCTCGGCGGCGGCCTCGTTCCGGCCTCGCTCGTCCTCGTGAGCGGCGACCCGGGGATCGGCAAGTCAACCTTGTTGCTCATGGCGCTCCGGGCGATGAGCGCCGACCGCAAGGCGGTGCTCGTGAGCGGGGAGGAGTCCGCGGCGCAGGTGAAGCTCCGCGCCGATCGCCTCGGCGGGGCGGCCGCGGTCGCGATCCTCGCGGAGACGAACCTCGACCACGTCTGCGCGACGCTCGAGCGCGAGCGTCCCGACGTCTGCGTCGTCGACTCGGTGCAGACCCTTTACGCACCGGACCTCGGGTCCGCCCCGGGCTCCGTCGCGCAGGTGCGGGAGGCAGCCGGCCGCCTCCTCCGCGTGGCGAAGGAGCACGGCGTCGCGACGATCCTGGTCGGGCACGTCACGAAGGAAGGTGCGGTCGCCGGCCCGCGCGTCCTCGAGCATCTCGTCGACTGCGTCCTCCACTTCGAGGGCGACCGCTACCGCTCACACCGCGTCCTGCGTGCCGTCAAGAACCGGTTCGGCTCGACGAACGAGCTCGGCGTCTTCGAGATGACGTCGGAGGGCCTCGTCGCGGTCGAGGACCCCTCCCAGGTGTTCGGCCGCGCCGAGGACGGGCAACCGGGGTCGGCCGTGGCCGCGGCGCTCGTGGGGACCCGCCCGCTTCTTCTCGAGATCCAGGCGCTCGTCTCCCAGACGGAGCTCGCGATGCCGCGTCGGGTCGCGACCGGATTCGATCCCCGACGGCTCTCGATGATCGTCGCGGTCCTCGTTCGCCACGCGCGCGTGCCGCTCGGGCAAGCGGACGTATTCGTGAACGTCGCCGGCGGCGTCCGGATCGACGAGCCGGGCGCCGATCTGGCCGTCGCTCTCGCGATCGCCTCGGCGGCGCGCGGCGTTCCGGTTCGTACCGGCGTCGGATGCTTCGGCGAGGTGGGGTTGACCGGGGCGCTTCGCCCGGCCGGCCAGGCCGAACGGCGGCTCGCCGAGTGCGCGAAGCTCGGCCTCGCGGAGGCGATCGTTCCAGATGGAACAACCGCTCGTGGCAATATTCGCGTCACGCGCGCGACGACCGTCAGGCGCGCGATCTCGATCGGGCTGGATGCGAGCGGACCCCCGGAAGGACAAGAAGCTTCTCTCGGCGCTTAGCCTCGTCGCGCCCGGGACGACGCTTCGCGCGGGGATCGACGACATCATCCGAGCCCGCGCGGGGGCGCTGATCGTGATCGGGGAGCCGAGCGAGCTCTCGTTCCTCTTCTCGGGCGGGATGCGGCTGGAGCTGCCGCTCACCGCGCAGCTCCTCTACGAGCTCTCGAAGATGGACGGCGCCATCATCGTGAACCCGCAGCTCACGAAGCTCGCCTACGCGAACGTCCAGCTGATGCCCGATCCGACGATCGCCTCGAGCGAGACGGGCACGCGCCACCGAACCGCCGAGCGCGTCGCCAAACAGACCGGCGCGGTGGTGCTCTCGATCTCGCAGCAGCGGGAGACGGTGACGCTCTTCGTAGGCGGGCTCCGCTATCAGCTCGGCGACATCGCCGAGGTGCTCGCGCGCACGAACCAGGCCCTCGGCACGCTCGAGACGTACAAGACGCGCCTCGACCAGGGCCTCACTCGCCTGACCGCGCTCGAGTTCCAGGGGGCCGTCATGCTCGACGACGTCCTCGTCGTTCTGCAGCGGGCCGAGATGGTGACGCGCATGGCCCGGGAGATCGAGCTCAACTGTGTCGAGCTCGGCGAGGAGGCGCGCCTGATCCGCATGCAGCTCGACGAGCAGATGGAGGACGTGCCGCGCGAGAAGGGGGCGGTCGTCTTCGACTACGAGATGAGCGGCGACCCCGACGGCGCCGGCGCGGCGCTCCAGCGGCTTGCCGAGACTCCGTACCAGCGCCTCCTCGAGTTCGAGCAGCTCGCGGAGCTGCTCGGCTACCCGCGGGACACGAACCCGCTCGACTACAACGTCGCCCCGCGCGGCTACCGCGTCCTCCAGCGGATCCCGCGCATCCCGGATCCCGTCATCCGCCACCTCGTCCGCGACTTCGAGTCGCTCGAGGCGCTCGTCCGGGCGAGCCATCGCGACCTCGAGGCGGTGGACGGAGTCGGGGCCGTGCGCGCGCGCGAGATCCGCGAGGGCCTGCGCCGCCTCCAGGAGCACAATCTCGTAGACCGCTACCTCCAGATGTAGCGTCAAAACCGCTTCCTAGCGGGGAAAATCCCTGGAAAGCTGGCGTTTTTCCGGTCCCTTCGGTACAATGGACGGACGGCCGCGAGGGGTGCGCGGCTTCACGAAAGGGCGAGAGGGAGGAACGCTTGTACAAACTCGGCGACAAGGTCGTCTACCCGCATCACGGCGCGGGCACGATCGTGAAGAAGGAGGTCCGGACCGTTCTCGGGCAGGCGCGCGAGTACCTCACGATTCGGATCCTGCACAACGACATGACCGTGAACGTGCCCACGGAGAACGCCGAGCGGGTCGGCCTCCGAAGAGTGATCGACGAGGAGATGGTCGAGCGCGTACTCGACGTCCTCCACGGAAGCGGAACGAAGATGCCGAAGAACTGGAACCGCCGCTTCAAGTACAACCGCGACAAGATGAAGACCGGCGACATCTTCGAGCTCGCCGAGGTCGTTCGAAATCTCTCGCTTCGCGAGCAGGAGAAGGGCCTCTCGACAGGCGAGAAGCAGATGTTCGTCAAGGCCAAGAAGATTCTCGCGAGTGAGCTCATGTACGCGAAGGGGCTCGACGAAGACGGTGCGGCGGCCTGGCTCGACGACGTCCTCCTGGGCGTCGCCGACCGCGACGTCGTCGCGACCTAGTCGCGAGGCGCGCCGCCGGGTAGGGCATCCTTTCGCGGGTGCCCGGCGAAGCGAGCACGGGAGTGTGGGCACTCGTCGCGGCTGCCGGCCGCGGCGAGCGGCTCGCCGGCGGGCGCCCGAAGGCCTTCGCGAAGCTGGCGGAGAGGCCGCTCCTCGCGGAGAGCCTCGAGCGGCTCGACGGCTCGGAGTGGGTGGAGGCGATCGTCGTCGTCGCGCCGCCCGACTGGGAAGAGCCGTCGATCCTCCTCGCCGAGGAGCTCGGCGTCGGGAAGGTGACCGCCTGCGTGGCGGGTGGCGCGACGCGCGTCGAGTCCGTCCGCCTCGGACTCGCCGAGATCCCCGCCGACGCGGCCGTCGTGATCGTCCATGACGCCGCGCGCCCGCTGCTCCCGCCCGAGGTCATCGACCGCGTCCTCGTCGCACTCGGCGAAGGGTGGGACGGGGTCGTGCCGGCCGTCGCGGTCAGCGACACGCTCAAACGAGCCGTCGACGGGCGGGTGGTGGAGACCCTCGACCGCGCGGACCTCTACGCGGCGCAGACGCCGCAGGCGTTCGTCGCCGACGCGCTCCGCCGCGGCCTGGAGAGCGGCGCGGGGAGCACCGATTGCGCAGGCCTCGTCGAGTCGACGGGGGGCCGGGTGGCGCTGGTGCAAGGCGACCCGCGGCTCCTCAAGGTGACGACCGCAGGCGACCTCACCCTCGTCAACGCGCTCATCGGGTTGCAGTGATCGTCGACTACCACATGCACCTCCGGGAGCCGGGCGCGGCCGGGGAGGAGGGCCCGGTGGCCAACGCCGTCGAGGTGGTCGAGCGCTACGTCGAGGAGGCCGGGCGGAAGGGCGTCGACGAGATCGGCTTCGCCGAGCACCTCTACTACTTCCGCCAGTTCGAGTCCCTCGTCGAGCACCCCTACCAGCGCGCTCGCAACGAGCACGACCTCGACGACTACTGCGACGTGATCGTGGAGGCAAAGCGCCAGGGACTCCCCGTGAAGCTCGGCCTCGAGGTCGACTACTACGCCGGCCGCGAGCGCGAACTCGCCGACCTCCTCGCCCCGTATCCGTGGGATTACCTCCTCGGCGCCGTTCACGTCGTCGACGGGGAGATGGTCGAGGTCGAGCCTGGTCTCTGGGCGCGCGTCCCCGTCGAGGAGGTGTGGCGGCGGTACTTCGTCGGGCTCCGGAGCCTGGCGCGGAGCGGCCTCGTCGACGTGCTCGCGCATCCCGATCTCGTCAAGATCTTTCGCGAGCGGCCGTCCGCCGAGGCGGTGGCGCTCCACTACGAGGAGACGGCTGACGCGATCGAGGCGGCCGGGGTCGCGATCGAGGTCTCGACGGCCGGCCTCCGGAAACCCGTCGCCGAGCTCTACCCCGACGCGGATTTCCTGAGCGCGTGCCGCTCGCGCGGCGTCGCCGCGACGACCGCTTCCGACGCGCACGCCGCGGACGACGTCGGGCGTGACTTCGACCGGGCCGTCGAGCTCCTGCGCGCGGCCGGGTACGAGACGGTCACCGTGTTCGAGGCGCGGCGCGCGCGCCAGGTGCCGCTCGCCTAGCGTCCGTGAGCGAGCTCCGAGTCGGCACCGGCTTCGACGCCCATCGCTTCAGCGAAGACGTTCCGCTCGTTCTCGGCGGCGTCGACTTCCCGGGCGAGCGCGGGCTCGCGGGCCATTCGGACGGCGACGTGGTCGCGCACGCCCTGATCGACGCCGTGCTCGGCGCCGCGGGCCGCGGCGACATCGGCGAGCTCTTCCCCTCCGGCGATCCGCAGTGGCTCGACGTCTCCTCGCTCCGGCTTCTCCAGCGCGCGTACGAGGTCGTGAAGAGCGCGGGTTACGAACTGGTCAACGCGGACTGCGTGCTCGTCGGAGAGGAGCCGCGAGTCGCGCCGTTCCGCGAGGCGATGCGCGCGCGCCTCGCCGGCGCGATGGGCGTGAGCCCTGATCGCGTCGCCGTGCGCGCGACCACGACTGACGGGCTCGGCTTCACCGGGCGCCGCGAAGGCCTCGCCGCGCACGCGGTCGCCCTGCTGCGGCCGCGCTAGGGAAGCGAGGCGACCCCCGCGGAGACGCGCAGGAGCCCGTCGCGCGCGAGCGCCTCGACCGCGTCGCCGTCGAGGTCGGGGAGCGGCTGAGGCCCGGCCGAGACGAGTCGCAGCACGCGTCCGCGCCGCTGCCGAAACGAGCCCTCGAAGCGGCTCTGCTTCCGCAGCGGCGCGAACCGGCGGCCGCGCGACGGGCAGGCGCGCGCGAGCGGGCATGCGGCGCAGCGCGGCACGCGCGCGAGGCAAACGGTCGCACCGAGGTCCATGAGGGCCTGCGCCGACTCGGGGGTCGGCACGATCCCGCTTCGGTCGCGAACGCGGGCGACGTTCGTGTCGACGGGGACGACGCGCTCGCCGAACGCGAAGGACGAGACGGCGGCGGCCGTGTACTCGCCGACGCCGGGAAGCTCCGTGAGATCGCGCGGCCAGCCCGAAGCGGCGATCTGCTCGGCCGCGCGGTGAAGGTTGACCGCCCGCCGGTTGTACCCGAGCCCCTGCCAGGCGCGGATGACATCGCCTCGACGCGCGCCCGCGAGTGCCTCGGCGGTGGGCCAGCGCGCGAGCCAGGCGAGGTAGCGCGGGACGACGCGCTCGACCTGCGTCTGCTGCAGCATCACCTCCGAGACGAGGATCGCGTACGGGTCGCGCGTTCGCCGCCAGGGAAGATCGCGCCCGTTCGTCTCGAACCAGGCGACGAGGGCGGCGTGCACCGCTCGAACTCTAGAGTTGTCTCGGATGGTCCGAGTGCGTTTCGCGCCCAGCCCGACGGGGTCGCTCCACGTCGGGAACGCCCTGAGCGCGGTCGCCAACCGCCGTCTCGGCGACTGGATGCTGCTTCGGATCGACGACACCGATCCGACCCGGAACGTCCCCCGTGGAGAAGAGGAGATCCTCCGCGATCTCGCGTGGCTCGGCGTCTCCTACGAGGAGGGGCCGGCGCGGCAGAGCGAGCGGCAGGACGTCTACCGCAAAACGGCGTCGCGGCTCGGCGCCGACCGCTTCGACGGCGTCACGCTGCTTCGCGAAGACGGCACCGCCACCTATCACCTGGCGAGCATCGTGGACGACATCGAGTTCGGGATCACGCACGTCGTCCGCGGCAACGACCACCGGCCGAACGAGGCGCTGCACCGGCGGCTGCACGAAGCGCTCGGCACGCGCGCCCCCGAGTACGTCCACCACGGCCTCATCCTCGGCGAGGACGGCAAGAAGCTCTCCAAGCGCGCGTTCGGCGCGACGATCGCGTCCCTCCGCGAGGCGGGGATCCCCGCGGAGGCCGTACGCGCGTACCTCGAGGAGCTGGGCCTGCCCAAGCACGATGTCCGGTACGACCTCCCACGGCTGCGACGGCTCGCCGTCGAAGCGATAGCGGCGCTTTCGGACGCGGACCTTGCGCGCCGCGTGGATGTCCCGGTCGCGCTCGCGCCCGCCCTCCGCGGCGCGCGCGACCTGAACGAGGCGCGCGAGATCGGCGAGCACCTGCTCCGGCCCGCGCCCGCAACGGTGCCGGCCGACGCTCGCCCGACGCTCGCGCGTTTCCGCGAGCTCCGCGGCGAGGCGAACGGGAACCTCGATGCGGCCCAGGCGAAGGCGATCGTGCGGGAGCTCAAGGCGGTCGGCGGCGACCTCCGCGCGCTCCGGCTCGCGCTCACGGGCGCCGAGCGGGGGCCCGAGCTCTGGACCGTGATCGTCGCCCTTCCGCGGGACGAGGCGCTACGGCGGATCGATGCGGCTCTATAGCACCCTCTCGCGCCGCGAGGAGGAGCTCCCCCCGCCGCCCGGGCCGATCGGCATGTACGTCTGCGGGCCGACCGTCTATCAGCGGATCCACGTGGGGAACGCCCGCCCCTTCGTCCTCTCGATGTGGCTCGCGCGGTGGCTCCGGGAGCGAGGCTACGACGTGACGCTCGTCGAGAACATCACGGACATCAACGACAAGATCTACGACGCGGCGCCCGGCCGGAGCGCGGAGCTCGCCGAGCAGGCGACGCGGTGGTACCTCGAGGACACGAGCGATCTCGGTCTCGGGCGGCCGGACTACGAGCCGCTTGCGTCGGAGAGCCTGCGCGAGATCGTCGCTCTCATCGAAGAGCTGATTGCGCGCGGGCTCGCGTACGACGTCGAGGGAGACGTCTACTTCCGCGTCGCGCGCTTCCCCGACTATGGCCGGCTCTCAGGCCAGCGCCCGGACCAGGTCGAGGAGCAGGAGCCGAACCCGCTCAAGGAGGACCCGCGCGACTTCGCCCTCTGGAAGGCGCGCAAGGAAGGCGAGGACACGTCGTGGGACTCGCCGTGGGGTCGTGGGCGGCCCGGCTGGCACGTCGAGTGCTCGGCGATGGCGGAGAAGCACCTGGGGCCGCGCTTCGAGATCCACGGCGGCGGCCTCGACCTCGTCTTCCCGCACCACGAGAACGAGATCGCCCAGTCGCGCGGGGCGGGGCGAGAGTTCGCGCGCATCTGGTTCCACAACGGGATGCTCCGCCTCGTCGGCGAGAAGATGTCCAAGTCGCTCGGGAACATCGCGACGCTCCGCGAGGTGCTCGACGAGTGGGGTAAGGAGACGCTCCTGCTCTTCTTCATGCGCGGGCACTGGAGCAAGCCGATCGACTTCTCCGACGAGACGCTCGCCCAGGCCCGCTCGGAGGCCGACACGTTCCGGAACTTCTTCGTGGAGCAGAGCGGCCACGAGAGCGGCGACTCCGAGTGGGCGAACCTCGTCGAGGTTCTCGACGACGACTTCAACACGCCGGCCGCGCTCGCGCTCTTCCACGACTGGCGGACACGCGGGCGGGCCGGTGACCTGCGGCGCGGCCTCGAGCTCTTCGGTCTGGGCGGGCTCGCCGCGCTCGAGGAAGCGCCGAGCGAAGTTCACGCGCTCGCCGAGCGGCGCTCGCGCGCCCGGCGCGAGCGTGAGTTCGCCGAGGCGGACGCGCTTCGGCGACAGATCGAGGCGGCCGGCTGGGAGATCCGCGACGTCGCCGAGGAGCCCGACTACCAGCTCGTCCCGAGGCGCTGATGGCCGCGCGCGAGCTCGTGTACGGGCGCAGGCCCGTCCGCGAGGTGCTGCGCGCCGGCAGGCGCCAGGTGCTCGAGCTCCTCGCGAGCGAGCGGGCGCTCGCCGGGGAGCCGTGGCTCCGCGAAGCGAAGGGCCTGCGCGTCCAGGTGAGGCCCGAGCGCGAGCTCAGCGAGGCGGCGGCGACGCGCGACCACCAGGGCGTCGTCGCCTTCTGCGAGCCGTATCGCTACGCCGACGCGTACGAGCTCGCCGCCGCCGAGCGACCGTTGATCGCCTGCCTCGACCAGGTCACCGATCCCCACAACCTCGGCGCGATCTGCAGGAGCGTGGAGGGGGCGGGCGCGACCGGCGTCGTGATCCCCGAGCACAGGACGGCGCGCGTGACCCCGGCCGTGAGCCGTGCGTCGGCAGGCGCGGTCGAGCACGTGCGGGTCGCCGTCGTCGTCAACCTCGCCCGCTTCCTGAACGAGGCGAAACGCGACGACGTCTGGATCTGGGCAGCCGCGGGCGACGCTCGTACGTCGGTTTGGTCCGCCGACTTCACGGGGGGCGCCGTGCTCGTCTTCGGCTCCGAGGGCCGGGGTCTGCGGCCCGGCGTCCGGCGCGCGTGCGACGACGCGTTCGCGATCCCGCTCGCCGGGCACGTCGAGTCCCTGAACGTCGGCGTCGCGGCCGGAGTCGCGCTCTTCGAGGCGGCGAGGCAGCGTCGTGGCTGAGCCGCCGCTTTACCTATTCGACGGCCACAACATCCTCCACGCCGGGCGCATGCGTGAACCACGCGAGCTCGTCGACCGCCTGGCGAGTTTCGTCGCGCTCCGCGGCGCCCGCGGGATCGTCGTCTTCGACGGGCCCGGACGGGAGGTAGCCGTCGGCGCGCTGCGCGTGCTCTTCGCCTCCCCGGCGGACCGGCTCATCGAGCGGCTGGCCGCCGAGCATCGCGCGCAAGGCGAGGTCTACGTCGTCTCCTCCGACCGCGCCGTCCGCCGCACGGCTGGTTTCGACGTCCGGCACCTCTCCGCGCAGGACGTCCTCCGCGAGTTCGAGGGCGACGCGGCCCAGTGGCGCCGCTATTGAAAGCGGCCCGCCTCCCTGCTACCCTCGAACCTCAACTAGAGGGTGAGGCTTCCTCCCGCCCGCCCGCTCAGCTCCCTCATGTCACGCCGCCAAACCGCCCCCGCGCGTCCGCTCGAGAGGATCCAGCGAGAGCAGGATGACGTGCGCCTCGTTCTCCGCGCCCGTAACGGCGACCAGGCGGCGCTCGATGCGCTGATCCGCCGCTACACGGGGTTCGTCCGCCTCAAGGCGAG
>DASZKB010000063.1:0-2800 GCA_035947475.1 Gaiellaceae bacterium
GGCCGGTCTCCACGCCCCCCATGCCCACGATCGGAAGGCCGGTGGCGGCGTAGCAGGCGTAGACGGCCGCGAGCGCCACCGGCCGGAGGGCGGGACCGGAGAGGCCGCCCGCGCCCGTCGAGAGGACGGGCGCGAGCGTGCGCGGGTCGAGGGCGAGACCGCGGATCGTGTTGACGAGGGAGAGACCGTCGGCGCCCGCGTCGGCGGCTGCGCGCGCCACCTCGGCGATCTCGGGCACGGCGGGCGAGAGCTTCGCGTAGAGGGGCTTCGTCGTCGCCGCTCGCGCCGCCGCGACGAGCTCCGCGACCGTCCCGGCAGGCGACGCGACGTTCGGGCAGGAGAGGTTCAGCTCGACGGCTGCTACTTCGTCACGCCCGTCGAGGACTCGGCAGAGCTCGGCGTAGTCCTCCGCGCCGAAGCCGCCGACGGAGACCCAGATCGGCACCTCCAGCTCGCCGAGGCGCGGGAGCACGTCGGCGCAGAAGGCGTCGATGCCCGGGTTCGCGAGGCCGATCGAGTTCAGCATCCCGACGTCCGTCTCCGCGATCCGGACGGGGTTGTTGCCGCCGCGCGGAAGCGGCGTGACCGTCTTCGTCACGTAGGCGTCAAGTTGCCCCGCGATCTCCGGCGCGGTGAGCGCGTCGAGGCATCCGGAGGCGTTGAGGATCAGCGGCTTCATGCCGCTTCGAGGACGGGCCCCTCGACGCACAGGCGTTTGAGCTCGCCGCCGATTGCGACGGCGCAGCCGTAGCAGGCGCCGTATCCGCAGGCCATCGGGGCCTCCCAGGCGAGCTGCGCGCTCGGCACCGCGCATGCGACGGCGGTCAGCATCGGCTCGGGCCCACAGGCGAGCACGTCCCATGCCCCGCGGGGAATGACGTGGGTGACGAGGACGGGGTCGATCACTACCTCGGCGCGCGGGAGCAGGCAGGCGGCCTCCGCGTGCGCTTCGGAGCGGAACCCAAGGATTGTCGGAGGTGCATTCAGCGCCTCCGACAAGTACGGGAGCGGGGCGATTCCGATCCCGCCGCCGACGAGGAGCGGGCGCGCCACGTCCAGCCGGAAGCCGCGTCCAAGCGGGCCGAGAACGGTGAGCCGCTCGCCCGGCGAGAGGCGGGCGAGCGCCCGCGTCCCCGGCCCGATTGGGTCGATGAGAAAGGCGAGCTCGCCCGGGGGCGCGAGGCAGAGGCTCATCGGGCGCGGGAGGAGCCGACCGGGGGGCGAGAGCATGAAGAACTGCCCCGGAACGCCCGGGTCGAGGCGGGCTCGGCGAACGCGGACGAGACGGTAGGGGCCGACCGCTTCGACCGCGACGACCTCAGGCGCTTCGCGCCGCAACCCGCTCCTGCAGCGAGATCGCGGTCTCGCCGCTCCCCGGCGATCGCCTCGACGGCGGCGAGCGCGCCCGGGATCGTCGTTATGCAGGGAACGCCCGCGAGGAGAGCTGCCTCGCGGATCCGGTAGCCGTCCGAGCGAGCCCCGCTGCCGGCCGGGGTGTTTACGACGAGGTCGCAGCGGCGTCGGCGAATCAAGTCGACGACCGTTGGCCCCGTTCCCCGCTCCGTCACCTTGCGGACGTGGTCGACGGGAAGGCCCGCGGCCGCGAGGACGCGGGCGGTGCCCGCCGTGGCGGCGAGAGCGAACCCGAGACGCGCGAGGCGCCGGCCGAGCTCGGCGACGCTTCGCTTGTCCTGGTCGCGCACCGACAGGAAGACCGTCCCCGTCCTGGGAAGCGCACGGCCCGCCGCGCGCTCGGCCTTCGCGAGCGCGGTCGCTAGGTCCTCGGCGCTCGCCATCACCTCGCCCGTGGAACGCATCTCGGGCCCGAGCACGGGGTCGGCGCCCGGAAAGCGCGAGAACGGGAAGACGGGCGCCTTCACGCTCACCTGCGGCGCCGTACCCTCCGGCGGGAGCGAGAGGCTCCCGAGCGGCTCGCCCGCGATCAGCCGGCAGGAGGCCGCGACCAGGTTCACCCCGATCGCCTTGCTCGCGAACGGGAGCGTGCGGGACGCGCGCGGGTTCGCCTCGAGCACGTAGACCTTCCCGTCCGCGACGGCCAGCTGGACGTTCACGACGCCGATCACGCCCAGCGCGGGCGCCAAGCGCCTCACGGTCTCGCGGATCGCTTCGAGGTGGTGCGCGCCGAGCGACGCGGGCGGAAGGACGCAGGTCGAGTCACCCGAGTGCACTCCCGCCTCCTCCACGTGCTGCATGACGGCCGCCACGTACGTCTCGCGCCCGTCGCAGAGGGCGTCGACGTCGATCTCGACGGCGCGGTCGAGGAAGCGGTCGACGAGCACGGCGCCGCTCCCGTCGGCGCAGTCGCGCACCTCCTCGGCCGAGTAGCAGATCCGCATCCGCGCACCGCCGAGGACGTAGGACGGCCGGACGAGGACCGGATAGCCGAGGGCCTCGGCGGCCGCGACGGCCGCATCCGCCCCGACGGCCGTGCGCCAGGGCGGCACGTCGATGCCGAGCGAGTCGCAGAGCGCGGCGAAGCGCTCGCGGTCCTCGGCGAGGTCGACCGCGTCTTGCGGCGTTCCGAGAATCGGGACGCCTTCGGCCTCGAGCTCGCGCGCGAGCTTGAGCGGCGTCTGGCCGCCGAACTGGACGAGCACGCCGGCCGGCTCCTCGCGCGCGCAGATCTCCAGGACCTCCTCGGCGCGGAGAGGCTCGAAGTAGAGGCGGTCGGACGTGTCGTAGTCGGTCGAGACAGTCTCGGGGTTGCAGTTGACCATCACCGTCCCGTAGCCGAGGTCGCGGAACGTCTGCGCGGCGTGGACGCAGCAGTAGTCGAACT
>DASZKB010000064.1:0-7375 GCA_035947475.1 Gaiellaceae bacterium
CCAGTTCGAGAGAGCGCCGGGCCGCTCGCCGACCCCGGTGACGGCGAGCGCGAGCGCGACGAGCGACGCCGCGCCGGCAAAGACGACGATCCCGACGCGGCGCACGGGGGCAGTATCGTATTCGCCGCCCGTGACGCGGAACGAGCTCCTCCTCGCCCTCGCAGCGCTCGTCCTCATGGTGTTCAGCCTCGTCTCGGCGATCGTGATCCCGCGCCGCTACGAGGATTTCCCGGGCGAGCGCCTCGGGCTCTTCGCGGTCGTCACCGTCGCCCTCGTGATCGGGATGCTGGGCGCGGTCGAGCTCTTCGGCGAGGAGCGCCACGGCGGCGAGGCGGCGGCCGAGGAGCGTGGCGGCGAGAACATCGGACCGGGCACCACGGGCGAGACGGCGCCGCCGCCTCCGCCCGGCGGTCAGGGAGGAGGAGGCGAAGGCGACCCGGCGGCGGGTCGAGAGGTCTTCACGACGGGCGCACAGCCGACGTGCGCCACGTGTCACACGTTCGGGCCGGCGGGGAGCAACGCAACCACCGGCCCAAACCTGGACGAGGCGCTCAGGGATGCGGATCCCGAGTTCGTCCGCGAGTCGATCGTCGACCCGAACGCCGAGATCACCGAGGGCTTCCAGGAAGGCGTCATGCCGGACGTCTACGGCGAGCAGCTGTCCGAGGAACAGCTGAACGACCTGGTCGCCTTCCTCGCGCAGCCCGGATAGAAGCGGAGGCGGAGAGGGCGGGATTCGAACCCGCGACCCGGCTTTCGCCGAGTACGCGATTTCCAGTCGCGCTCCTTAGGCCAACTCGGACACCTCTCCGCGCGACGCGCGCATGGTACCGCGCTCTCCGTCGCCGGCCGCCGAGCGTTACGCGAGCGGCGTTTCGGCGAGCCGGGCGCGGAGTTCCGCGATCGACTCGAAGACGGCGACGGCGCCCGCCTCGCGAAGCTCCTCGTCGGAGTACCCGCCGGTCAGGAGCGCGAGCGTCTCGACGCCGGCGCGAGCGGCTGCTTCGCAGTCCCACGTCGAGTCGCCGACCATGACGCCCGGCGTGTCGCCGTCGCCACCGGCCTTCGCGAGCGCGGCGCGAACGAGGTCCGGCGCCGGCTTCGTCGCTTCGACGTCGGCTGAGGTCGTCCAGCTCTGGGCGAGCTCGCGCGCGTCGAGGACGTCGAGGTAGTGATCGACCTCGTTCTCCTTCGCGGACGAGGCGAGGACGACCGTGTGGCCGCGCTCATTGAGCTCGACGATGAGCTCCCGGGCGCCGTCGAACGGCTCGACCTCCTCGATCAGCGAGAGGTAGAGCGGCTTCTCGGTGGCGCGAATCTCGTCGCCGAGCTCCTCCTCGACGTCTTCGCCCGCGAGCGCAGGGACGAGCTGGTCGCCGCCCATTCCGATGTGACGATGGATGCGCCACAACGGCAGGACGATGCCGTGCTGGCGAAAGGCGCGGTACCACGCGAGCGCGTGGTGGTAGTTCGTGTCGACGAGCGTGCCGTCGATGTCCAGGATGGCGATGCGCGGCACCGCCGCACCCTAGCCGGTAGGTTCGGCGGGTGACGCGGCGCAAGAGCGCCTACCGCGCCCTCACGTCTCTGCAGCGCGACAACCGCGTCTGCCGCGCCTGCGTCGAAGCCGGCTATCCGCTCGAGTCGCTACCGGTCTTCCACGGCTACGCCGGGCAGAAGGCGATGATCTACGGGCAGGCGCCGGGCGTTGTCGAGGGCGGGGAGCGGCGGCCGTGGCGGGGGCGGGCGGGGCGGACGCTCCGGCGCTGGCTCGGCGTCGACGAGGAGGAGTTCTACGCGACCTTCTACTGCGCGTCGGTGACGCGCTGCTACCCGGGCAAGGACCCTTCCGGGAAGGGCGATAGGACTCCGACGCCGCGCGAGATCGAGCTCTGCCGCTTCTGGCGCGAGTGGGAGCTCCGCCTCCTCCGTCCGGCCGTCCTCGTCCCCGTCGGCGGGCTGGCGGCCCGCGAGGTGCTCGGGATCCGGTCGCTCGACGAGTGCGTCGGGCGCGCGTTCGCGGTCGGCGAGGCGGTCGCCGTGCCACTTCCTCACCCGTCCGGGGTGAGCCACTGGCTGAACGAGCCGCGGAACCGCGAACGGGTCGAGCTCGCCGTCAGCCGTCTTCGGGCTGAGCTCGGTCGCGCAGGCGCCGCATGACCGGCAGTCCGTACCAGAGCCAGGCGAACGTGAGCGCGGTCGCCGCCGTGAGTATCGCAGCAGCCGTGCTCGCGAACAGGAGATCCGTGATGAGGAAGACGGTGGCCGTCATCCCGAGGGCGAGGAAAACAGTCCCGGCGATCGTGAGCCGGTTCGAGGTCATCAGCATCTGCTCCTTGTCGCGCTGGCGCCAGCGAATGCGGTGGTACGCGGACGGCGCGATGAGGAGCGCGGAGGCCAAGGCGGTGCAGAGGAAGCAGAAGAAGTACACGCCCTCCTGAAGGTCGGTCACGCGCCTGAACCCCTCTTGGAACGGGACGACGAGGAGGAAGGCGAAGAGGACCTGGACCCCTGGGAGCGCAACGCGCAGCTCGTTCAGGAGCTCGATGAGCTCGCGGTTCAGCCGTTCCTGCTTGTCCTCTGCCATTCCCTACAGCCCCCGTACCGTTTCCTCCGCGAGCCACTGTGCCACGGCGAGCAGACTCTCCGTCTCCTCGTAGAGCCGAATCTGCTCTTCCGCGCCCGTCCCGCGCGCGACCAGCGCCTCGACGTCGGAGAGCTCTTTCGCGCAGCCGAGCGCGCGCGCGGCCGGTTCACAGCGCTCGACGAGCGCGCGCACGGCGTCCCCGGCGGGGCGCTCCGTGTCGTTCGAGAAGTCGATCAGGTTCGTGTCGAGGCCGTAGCGGGCGGCCCGCCACTTGTTCTCCGAGACGAGCAGGGCCGGCTCGACGGGCATGGGCTCTCCGCGGTCGAACTCCTCGCCGAGCGTCGCCACGAGGGCCTGCGTCAGGGCGACGATCGCGCCCGCGCTCTCGATCCGCGTCTGCACGTCGCAGATCCGTACCTCGATCGTGCCGAGCTTCGGATGCGGCCGCAGATCCCACCAGATGTATGTGTAGTCAGGAAAGGAGTTCGTCCTCACGCCCCTCTCGATCAGAAGCTCGAAGTCGCGGAACGACGCGAACGTGGGCGGGATGCTGGAGCGCGGAAAGCTGTCGAACACCTTGATGCGGGTCGAGGCGAGTCCCGTCGCGCGCCCGTGCCAGAACGGCGAGTTCGCGGAGAGCGCGAGCAGCTCGGGCAGGTACGTGCGGAGACCGTTCGCGCACGCGATCGCCTTCTCGGCCGAGTCGACGCCGACGTGGATGTGGAGCCCGAAGATGAGCTCGCGCTGGGCGACCCACTGCATCGCCTCGATGAGCTCCTGGTAGCGCGGCCGGTCGGTGACGAGCTGATGCTCGTACCGGGAGAACGGGTGCGTCCCGGCGGATGCGATCAGCGCGTCGCTCTCGGCCGCGACGTCGCGGACGCTGCGACGGAGGTCGACCAGATCCTCGACCGCTTCGCCCGCCGAGCCGGCGATCTTCGTCGCGACCTCGACCACCGACTGCAAGAGCTCGGGCTTAACACGCTTCTGGTCCTCGCTCTCGCCGAACGCGGCCATGATCTCGTCGATCCGCGAGACCAGCTCGTACGACTCGCGGTGGAGGAGCTGGAACTCCTCCTCGACGCCGAGGCTGTACGGCGTGCTCTTGCCGAAGTTGACCTCCACGCGCGAAGTGATGCGGGCGGGCTGCGGCGTCTCGCCTCGCGCGCGCGGCGACCTACGACGCCGACTGCTCGGGCGTCGTGGGCGCCGGCGTCTCGGGCGCGTGAAGCATGTTCCGGACGTCCCGCACGCCTGGGATGCTCCGCACCTGCTCCTCGAGGTCGCGGATCAGCTCGGGTCGGTCGGCCTCGCCGCGCAGCTCGACGACGCCGTCCACGGCGTTCACGTTGATCTTCCCCTTCGGGACTTCGGGCGACCGGAAAATCTCGGTCTCGACCTTGCGCGCGAGCGTGACGTCGTCCGGCTGAGGCTTCGGCTCCCCCCTTCGATGGCGAATCTTCTGGGTGACTCCGTACGCCTCCGCGCCGCCCCGCCGGCTCAGCCGGGCGAGACGTCGGGCGCTCTGGCGCGCCGTGCCCGCGGACCGGTCGCGAAGCATCGCGCGTCGACGGCGACCACGGTCCGGATCGAAGAAGTACGTCAAAGCGGCGCCGATGGCCGCGGCGAAAACGACGATCCGTCGCATCTGCGAGTCCCCCTTCGTTGCCTTGGTCTCCCGACCGACTACCCGCTCGCTCCGGCGGAAAAACAGCACGCCGCCTGCGGTACGCTGCGGCCGCTAATCCCAAGCGGGCGGTTGACCGATGTTACTTTGTGTGAGGTCTTTTCCGGGGACGGGGTTTTGAGAATTCGACACGCCGTCAGCGCCCTTGCGGCGCTTCTCGCGCTCGCCGCCGCGACGCCCGCGGCCGCGGCTCCGCGCTTCGTCGCGGACGAGCTTCTCGTCCGCTTCGAGGCCGGCGCCGACCCGGCGGCGCAGGCCGACACGGTCGCCGTGAGAGGGGCGCGAATCCAACGCTCGCTGCCGCTGCCAGGCCTGAAGCTCCTCCGGCTTCCTCCCGGCGCGTCCGTCGCGGCGGCGAAAGCCGCCTTCGAGCGCGACGCGGACGTCCTCTACGCCGAGCCGAACTACGTCTACGAGACCGCGCAGTTCCCGAACGACCAGTACTTCGTGGAGCTCTGGGCCCTCCACAGCGCGAGCGACGTGGACATCGACGCCCCGGAAGCATGGGACACGACCACCGGAAGCCCGGATGTCACCGTCGCGGTCGTCGACACCGGAGTCGACTACACCCATCCCGATCTTGCGACCAACATCTGGGCCAACGCGCTCGAAACCGCGAACAGTCGCGACGACGACGGCAACGGGTATGTCGATGACGTCCGCGGCTGGGACTTCGTCGCGGGGGATAGCGTGCCCGCCGACCCCAACGGGCATGGGACGCACGTCGCCGGCACGATCGGCGCGCAGGGCAACAACGGAACCGGCGTCGTCGGCCTCAATTGGGACGTCGCCCTCATGGCGCTCCGCGCTGCCGATTCGTCCGGGTCCCTGCGGACGGACCGTGTCGTCCAGGCGCTCGACTACGCCGGGCGCAACGGCGCGGACATCGTGAACGGAAGCTTCGGAGCCCCGTTTCCCTCGGACGCCATACGCGACGCGATCGCGAGGTATCCGAACGTCGTCTACGTCTTCGCCGCGGGCAACGACGGCACGGACAACGACGCCATGCCGACTTACCCGTGCAACTACCCCGCGCTGAACATCATCTGCGTGGCCGCCACGACGAAGAGCGACGCGCGCGCGTCGTTCTCCAACTTCGGGGCGACGTCCGTGGATCTCGGCGCACCGGGTGAAGAGATCTTGAGCACGATCCCTTCCGCGGGATACGCGTGGGGAGACGGAACGTCGATGGCGGCGCCGCACGTGGCCGGCGCCGCGGCGCTTGCTCTCGCCGCGAGACCGAACCTTTCGCCTGCCACGGTCCGGGACGTGATCCTGGCGAGCGTCGACCGGCTCGCGACGCTGAGGGGCAGCGTGGCGAGCGGCGGTCGCCTGAACGCCGCGAGTGCGGTGACGACCGCTATCGCGTGGCAGCAGCCGACGCCGCCTCCGCCGTCACCGCCGCAACCGCCTCCGCCACCGCCGCCCGCGACGCCGGCGCCGCCGCCGACGCTCCTCCCTGCGGACACGGTGGCGCCCAACACGCGAATCACACGTGCCCCCGCGCGGCGGACCACGAGCCGAACCGCGCGATTCCGATTCGTCTCGTCCGAACGCGGCTCGGCGTTCCGGTGCAAGCTCGACCGCCGGGCGTGGCGGGCGTGCAGCTCCCCGAAGACGTATCGGAACCTCCGGCCGGGCCGGCACACCGTCCGCATCCGGGCACGGGACGCCGCGGGCAACGCGGACGCGACGCCGGCTCTTCGCCGCTGGCGGATCGTGTAGTTCGCCGCCACGCCGGGCCGCGTATCGTTCGGCTCGTGCCCCGCTCGACGAGGACGGTGCTCTCATGAGCTTCCAGATGCTCGCGCGGCCGGGACACCCGACATTTCTCGACCTTCCGTGGGAGATCCCGCTCGAGGAGTGGGACTCGGAGGAGCTCGTCGACGTGGTGCGCGGGATCAGCCGTCATGTCGTTCGCTTCGTGAGCAGGGGCGACACCCTCTACGCCCTCAAGGAGCTTCCGCGGCGCCTCGCGGAGCGGGAGTACGAGCTCCTCCGCGCGCTCGAGGTGGAGTCGATTCCGGTCGTGAAGGCCGTCGGAGTCGTCGTCGACCGCCCCGCCGAGCTCGACGCCGTGCTCATCACCCGCTGGCTCGATTTCTCGCTCCCGTACCGGGCGCTCTTCACGGGTCGCGGCGTCCCCGACCTCCGCAACCGGATCCTCGACTCCCTCGCGGAGCTGCTCGTGCGGCTTCACCTGGCCGGTTTCTTCTGGGGCGACTGCTCGCTTTCGAACTCGCTCTTTCGCCGCGACGCGGGCGCTCTCACCGCCTACCTCGTCGACGCCGAGACCGGCGAGCTACACCCGGTGCTGACGGAGGGCCAGCGGAACCACGACCTCGCCGTCGCGAAGGAGAATCTCGCCGGCGAGCTCATGGATCTCGAGGCGGCCGGCCTCCTGCCCGATGACATCGACCCGTTCGAGACGGCCAGCGACATCTGCGCGCGCTACGAGGGGCTCTGGTCGGAGCTCACGCGCGAGGACGTCTTCGGCGCCGACGAGCGCTACCGGATCGACGAGCGCCTCCGGAGGCTGAACGAGCTCGGCTTCGACATCGAGGAGCTCGATCTGATGGCGACGGACGGCGTCTACCGACTCCGCCTCAACCCGCGCGTCGTCGAGCCGGGCCACCATCGCCGCCGGCTCCTGACGCTGACCGGCCTCGACGTGCAGGAGAACCAGGCACGCCGCCTCCTCAACGACCTGGCGAGCTTTCGCGCCTATCTCGAGCAGGAGAACGGGAGGTCGCTTCCGGAGTCCGTCGTCGCGTACCGGTGGCTCGCCGAGGTCTTCGAGCCCGCGGTCGCGCGCGTCCCGGCCGACCTGCGGGGCAAGCGCGACGCCGCCGAGCTCTTCCACGAGATCCTCGAGCACCGGCGCCATCTCTCGGAGGCGGCGGAGCGTGACGTCACGCTCGAGAGCGCCACCGACGCCTACGTCGAGGAAGTGCTGGCGCGGACGCCCGACGAGCGGACCGTTCTCGTCGCGGCGTCCGAGGAGCACCGCGTCCTACCGGCGGAGCGGAGGCGGCCCCGGTGAACGTCGTCGAGCACCGAAGACCGCCCCTCGCCGGTTCGGCTTGAGGAAGCGGGGGCGC
>DASZKB010000065.1:0-1760 GCA_035947475.1 Gaiellaceae bacterium
GCTCCGCCGCTTTCCGGCTCTTCGCGAAGCAGAGCGTCCTGACGCCGCGCTCGACGAGCGACGCCATCAGGCGGGCCGCCTCTCCGAGCGCGCTCGCGCGGAGCCCGAGCTCCTCGTCGGTCAGCGGCGGGTTCCAGAGCAGGAGCGTGCGCTCGGCCTTCGGCGCGCCGTCGCTCTCGATCACGGTGGCGTCGACGCCGACGAGTCGGTGGGCGAGGTCGCCGGGGTTGGCGATCGTCGCCGACGCGAGCAGAAACTGGGGGTCGGCGCCGTAGATCCGGGCGAGGCGGCGGAGGCGACGCAGCACGTTGCCGACGTGTGACCCGAAGACTCCCCGGTAGACGTGCGCCTCGTCCACGACGACGTAGCGGAGGTTCGTGAGGACGTCGCCCCAGCGGCTGTGGTGCGGCAGGACGCCCACGTGGAGCATGTCCGGATTGGTCAGGATGAGGTTCGACCACTTCCGGATCTGCCAGCGGCGGTTCGACTCGGTGTCGCCGTCGTAGATCGCCGGCTTGATCCCGGGCGGCTTCAGCTCCGTGAGCGCGCGAACCTGATCCTGCGCGAGCGCCTTGGTCGGATAGAGGTAGAGCGCCCGAGTCTTCGGCTCCCGGGCGAGCGCGTCGAGGACGGGGAGATTGAAGGCGAGCGTCTTCCCGCTCGCGGTTCCCGTCGCGACCACGAGGTTCTCGCCTCGCTGCGCCGTGTCCCACACGTCGGCCTGGTGGGTGAACAGCCGGTCGATGCCGCGAGCGGCGAGCGCGTCTCGTACCTTCGGATGGAGCTCGTCGGGGATCGCCGCGTAGCGGGGCTCGCGGGCCGGCTCCGAGCCCACGTAGGCGACCTCCTCGCCCTCGAGCAGGTCGTCCCACTGGGCAACGCTCAGCGCCATCGCCCGATGCTAGCCTCCGGCTACCGGGGTGCCCCGACCGGGGCTGAGATCACACCCGTCGAACCTGATCCGGGTCATGCCGGCGAAGGGAGGAGATGAGCGTTCCGCGTTGCTTGACGATCGCGACGTCCGACTCGGGGGGCGGCGCGGGCATCCAGGCCGACCTGAAGGCGTTCGCCGCTGCCGGCTGCCACGGGACGAGCGCGCTCGTCGCGCTGACGGCGCAGAGCACGACGGCCGTCACCGCCGTGCACGAGCTGCCCTCGGAGTTCGTCCGCGCCCAGCTCGACGCGGTGTTCGGCGACATCGGGGTCGACGCCGCGAAGACGGGGATGCTCTTCTCGCGGGAGCTGATCGGGACCGTGGCCGGCTATCTCTCCGACCACCCGGTTCCGCTCGTGGTGGATCCGGTGATGGTCGCGAGCAGCGGCGCGAAGCTGCTTCAGGATGACGCAATCGAGGCGCTGGTCGACGAACTGATCCCGCTTGCGACGGTCGTGACGCCGAATTGGCACGAAGCCCACGTCCTCGCCGGACAGGCGCGAGGGACAGTCCCCCTCGCCCGCCGCCGGCTCGCAGAGGCGATCGTCGAGCGAGGCGCGCCGGCGGTCATCGTCAAGGGCGGGCACGGCGACGACCCCGTCGACCACCTTTTCGACGGCGAGCAGCACGTGGAGATCCCGGTTCCGCGCTACGACGTCGCCGCCACGCACGGGGCGGGGTGCACGCACTCCGCGAGCCTGGCCGCGTACCTCGCCCGAGGCCTCTCGCTTGCCGACGCCGCGCGTCGTGCCGCCGAGGCGGCGTCCGAGGCCGTGCGGAACGGCCTGACGGGCCTCGGCGCGGGCGAGGGCCCCGTCGACGTCCT
>DASZKB010000066.1:0-15947 GCA_035947475.1 Gaiellaceae bacterium
CGGAACTCGGCGCGCCCGTTCGCATCCGTCATCTGGATCCCGCGGAGGAACGTCCCCGCATCTCCTTCGACGCCCGAGTATTCGCCGCCCGCATCGCAGTGCCAGACGTCGACCGCAGCGTCCTTGATCGGCTCGCACGCGCCGGCTTCGACGACGTTCACAGCGAGGTCGAGCTTGATCCCCGGGCGACCTTCGGTGATGTCCCTACGAACCTGGTCGAGATCGAGGTAGTACGGCCCCTCCGTAAGCTCCGGAGCGAGGACGCAGTCGGGGTCCACCGGGCTCGTACCCGTCGGCGGCGAAGCTTCGGTCGATGTCGGCGCCGCGTCCGAGCCTGCTCCGTCGCGGCCGCACCCGGGCACGAGCGCCGTGATCGCGAAACCGCCTGCCCATGCGAGCAGGCGGCGGCGACTCAACCGCAGCCCTTGTTCCTCCGAATGCGACACACGGCGATTCTGCCCCGGATCTGCTGGCGCGTGCCGGCTGGAGAAGCGGAAGCTTCGGCTTTCAGCCGGACCTCGTCGCGGGCGTCACGTCGTCCCTATCCGCTGACTGACGCGTCGGCTTCCGACTGCGACGCGTCGGTGAACTCGCGGAACTCCCCCGTGACGAGGTACGCCGTCTGCTCGCCGACGTCGACGGCGTGGTCGCCGATCCGCTCCAGGCAGCGCGAGACGACGATCATGCGCAGCCCCCACTCGAGCTGCTGCTCGTCGCGCCCGAGGGCGAGAATCCTGTGGACGGCACGGCGGTTCGCGCGGTCGATGAGCTCGTCGAGCTCGACGAGCGACTGCGCGCGTTCGCGGTCTCGGGCGGCGAACGACTGGAGCGAGACCTGGATCATCTCCTCCGCGCGCGACCCCATCTCCTCGAAGGCCTGCAGGAGCTCGGAATCGGGCTCGGCGTCGTGCACGAGCTTCGTGAGCTTCGCGATCGTCACGCAGTAGTCGGCCATCCGCTCCACGTGGAGGTTGACGTGCAGGATGGCGAGGACGAGGCGAAGGTCGATCGCGACCGGCGTCTGGCGGGCCAGAAGCGCCTCGACCCCGCGCGCGATCGCGAGGTAGCGCTCGTCGACCTCGTCGTCGAAGGCGATCACCTCGTCGGCGAGCTCGACGTCCTGGCGAGCCAGCGCGTTGACCGCGCTCCGCAGCGCGCGGCGCGCGAGCTCTCCCTCCTCTTGGAGCGTCGCCTCGAGCCGGTCGAGCTCCTCCTGCAGCTCGATCCGCACGGGGCTCATCCGAACCGTCCGGTCACGTAGTCCTGAGTCCGCCTGTCGGACGGGTGCGTGAAGATCCTCGCTGTCTCGTCGTACTCGACGAGGATGCCCGTCCGGTGCCCTTCCGGCGAGACGTCGACGCTGAGGAACGCCGTCATGTCGGCGACCCGCGCCGCCTGCTGCATGTTGTGGGTGACGATCACGATGGAGTAGTCGCGCTTGAGATCGTGCATGAGGTCCTCGATCCGCGTCGTGGCCACGGGGTCGAGCGCCGAGGCTGGCTCGTCCATGAGGATGACATCCGGTTCGGTGGCGACGGCGCGCGCGATACAGAGACGCTGCTGTTGACCGCCGGAGAGACCGAGCGCGCTCTCCCTGAGGCGGTGATTGACCTCGTCCCAGAGCGCGGCCTGCCGGAGAGCTCGCTCCACGCGCTCGTCGAGGGCGTCTGTCATCCCGAGGACGCGCGGCCCGAACGCTACGTTGTCGTAGATCGACTTCGGGAACGGGTTCGGCTTCTGAAAGACCATGCCGATCCGCTTCCGGACCTCGACCGGGTCGACGTCGGGCGCGTAGAGATCGTGCCCGTGGTAGAGAACCCGCCCCTCCACGCGTGCCCCGCGGACGAGATCGTTGAGGCGGTTGAAGCAGCGGATGAGCGTACTCTTCCCCGAGCCCGAGGGTCCGATGATCGCCGTCACGAAGTTGCGGTACACGTCGAAGGAGACGCCGCGGATCGCCGGAGCGCCGCCGTAGGAGACGGTGAGGTCGGAGACCCCGAGGACGACGTCTCGCAGCGCGCGCGGCGGCAGGACCGGCCGATTTTTGGCCGCCGCCTCGACTCTCACGTCGACGATCGTGTCGGGCGTTTCTCCCACCTTGCTCAGAACCTCGTCTGGTAACGGTCGCGGAGCCAGATCGCCAAGGCGTTCATCGTCAGGAGGATCGCGAGGAGGACGACGATGGCGGCCGCTGCGAGGAGCTTGAAGTCCTCCTGCGGGCGCGCTGTCCACTGGAAGATCTGGATCGGGAGGGCGGTGAACGCCCCGAGGACGGTCGGGTCGAACGCGACGTAGGTGAGGGCCCCGACGAGGAGGAGCGGCGCGGTCTCCCCGATCGCGCGCGCGAGCGCGAGGATCGACCCGGTGGCGATCCCGGCCGTCGCGGCGGGGATCACCTGGCGCGAGACGACCTGCCACTTCGTCGCCCCGAGCGCGTACGCCGCGTGCCTGATCGAGTCGGGGACCGCCCGGATCGCCTCACGGCTTGCGACGATCACGATCGGGAGGACCAGGAGGGTGAGGATCATCGCGCCGGCGAGAAGAACGCGGCCGAGCCCGACCCCCCGCACGAGGAAGGCGAGACCGAGGATGCCGTAGACGATCGAGGGAACGGCGGCGAGGTTCTGGATGTTGAGCTCGAGGAGCCGGTTGTACCACCGCTCCCGGTCCGCGTACTCCTCGAGGTAGATCGCCGTCCCGACGCCGATCGGAACGGCCATGAGAAGAACCAATCCCATGAGATAGACCGTTCCGAGGATCGCCGGGCGGGCGCCCGCCTGGTCGGGGTCGGCCGAGGGCGCCTCCGTAAACAGAATGCCGTCGAGGTAAGGGATGCCCTTCCAAAGCACGTCGGCGACGAGCGTCCCCAGGGCGACGAAGCCGATCGCGAGGGAGAGAAGGAGAAATGCGCGAAAGAGCGCCGCGCGCACCGTCCCGCGTCGCGCTCGACCCCGGACGCCGGCCGCCGTCGCCGCGCTCATTCGTACACCTCCCGGAAGCGGCGCACGAGTCGGATCGAGAGAACGTTCATGACGAGCGTGATCGTGAAGAGCGTGAGCCCGACGGCGAAAATCGTCTTGTACTCGATCGAGCCGGTCGGAACGTCGCCGATGCCGGTCGCGGCGATGAACGCGGTCATCGTCTGGACGGCCTCGCGGGGGTCGAGAGTGAGCTGCGGGAGGCCGCCGGCAGCGATGAGGACGATCATCGTCTCGCCGACCGCCCGGGAAAGGGCGAGGACGTAGCTCGCGACGATTCCCGAGACGGCCGCCGGGACGACGATCCGTGTCGCGACCTGGAGCTTGCTCGCGCCGAGGCCGTACGCGCCCTCCCGGAGGTCGCGCGGGACGGCGCTCATCGCGTCCTCGGACAGGGAGGCCACTGTCGGAAGGAGCATGACCCCCATGACGAGGCCCGCGCTCAGCGCGTTGAAGACGCCGACGCCGAGGCCGACGTCTTGGAGGAACGGCGTGAAGAAGGTGAGTGCGAAGTACCCGTACACGACGGTCGGGATCCCGGCGAGAACCTCGAGCGCGGGCTTCAGAATCCGGCGCGCGCCGGGGCGGGCGTACTCGCTGAGGTAGATAGCCGCGCCGAGCCCGAACGGGACGCAGACGACCGCCGCCCAGAACGTCACGGACAGCGTCCCCACGAGAAGCGGGAGCACTCCGAAGGAGGGCGGCTCGAACAACGGCGCCCACCGCCACTCGGTGAAGAAGTCGACGACCGAGACCTCGCCGAAGAACTCGAGCGACGGCTGGAGGAGCGCGGCGACGATCCCGACCGTCGTCACGAGCGACGTGAGGGCGCACAGGGCGAGGGCGGCCTTGACCGCCTCCTCGCCCCAACGCCTCGTCCCGGTCCGCAGCCGAAGCGGCTGCACCGCGGCGGCGCGCCCCGCGTCCATCTACGCGCCTGCCGCCTTGTCGAGCTTCGCGAGCTGCGCGTCGCGCCGCTCCTCCGCGAGCGGGATGTACTGCGCCGCCTCGGCGATTCCGTCGAGGTTCTCGAGGTAGTAGCGCATGAACGCCTCGACCTCGGGCCGGGCGAGGGAAGCGTTGTTCACGTAGACGAAGAGCGGGCGGGAGAGCGGCTGGTATTCGCCGGTCTGCGCCGCTTCGGGGCTCGCCTCGACGCACCCCTCTCCGCCGTCGACGGCGACAGCCTTCAACCGGTCCTGGTTCTCCTCGTAGTAGGTGAAGCCGAAGTACCCGAGGGCGCCCTCGTCACCGGCGACGGCCTGAACGATCACGTTGTCGTCCTCGCTCGCCGTGTAGTCCGAGCGACTCGCGCCCTCCTCGCCGACGACAGCGTCCGTGAAGTAGTCGAAGGTCCCTGAGTCGGTACCGGGGCCCGCGAGCGTGAGCGGGCGGTCCGGGAAGCCGCCGCCCGGGACCTCGCTCCAGTTGTCGATCTTCGAGTCGGGCGCCCAGATCGCCTTCAGCTGCTCGACCGTGAGGCAGTCGACCCAGTCGTTCTCGGCGCCGACGACGACCGTAAGCGCGTCGATCGCGACCTCGAACTCGGTGTACTCCACCCCGTTCTCCTTGCAGACCGGCTCCTCCTCGTCCGCCTTGATCGGCCGGGAGGCGTTCGAGAGGTCGGTCTCGGCGCGACAGAAGCGCTCGAACCCGCCTCCGGTTCCCGAGACGCCGACCGTGACGCGGACGTCGGGCTGCTCCGCTTGGAACATTTCGGCGGCCGAGGTCGAGAGCGGCCCGACCGTGCTGGAGCCGTCGGCCGTGATCGTCCCGGACACTTGCTGAGCCGCGGGCGTGGCGCCGTTTTCCTGGGCGCGACCTTCGCGGCCGCCGCACGCGCTCGCGAAGACGCCGACCGCGGTCGCTACGAGTGCGACGGCGAAGAGGGTGGGAGAAACACGGAGCTTCAAAGCTCTCCTTTCTTCTGCGGTTTCATTACGGCCAGTGTTTCGGCCGGCCGCCGCCGCGTGGGTCGAAAGGAGGTGACGCCCTGGTGACGGGGTGGTGAACTACTCGGCCGGGAAGACGCAGCGGATGGTCAGTCCGCGGCCCGGCCCGCCGGACGCCTCGACGCTCCCGTCGGCCGCCGTCACGACGTGCTTCACGATCGCCAGCCCGAGCCCGGTTCCGCGCGAAGCCCGCGCGCGGTCGGCCCGGTAGAACCGCTCGAACAGTCGCGGCAGCTCCGGCTCAGCGACGCCGGCTCCGTCGTCCGCACCCGCGAGGACGTGGAGCTCGCCTTCGCGAGCAACGGAGAGACGGAAGGTCGCCGCCTCGCCGGCGTAGCGGATCGCGTTCTCGGTGAGGTTCTCGGCGACGACCCGCAGCATTCGCCGCCGGAGGGGAAGCTCGATCGCCTCATCGCCCGCGACCTCGAGGCGGACGCCCGCCCGCTCGGCCTGGTCGCCGAGCCGCTGGACGACCTCGTGAAGGACGGGAACAGCACGCGTGCGCCCGAGCGCCACCACCTCCCGGCCCGTCTCGAGCTCGCTCAGGAAGAGCACCTCGTCGATCAGCTCCTTCGCGTGGGCGACCTCCGCCCGCGCCTGCTCGACTAGCGCAGGGAGGTCGGTTCCCGGGAGTTCGGCGCGCTCGAGAAGCGCGAGCAGACGAGCGAGCGGCGTCCGCAGCTCGTGCGAAACGGCCGCCGTGAAGCCCGCCCGGAGCTCCTCGTAGGCGGCGACGGTTCCGGGCGCCCCGAAGTACACGATCCGCTCGCGGCGTCCGTCGAGGTCGTACGCGACCTCGACCGGCGTTATCCGCGCCAGCTGCTCGGGAAGGTGCCCGCCCTCTTCGACGCCCTCCACGCGCGCGCGGCGGCTGCACGCGACGACGCGGCCGTGCTCATCGAGCACGACGAGGATCTCAGGACTCTCCTCGATCACGATCCGCCCGCGCCGCGCGTCGAGCTCGTTCACCGCCTCGTCACCATCCGTCTACAGGATCGCCCCAGCAGCAGGACTATCGTAGGCGCGGATGGCGAAGGTCCTGATCGTCGAGGACGACGAGGTCATCGCCCAGGGGATGGCGACGCACCTCGCCGAGGCGGGGTTCGACCCGATCGCCGTCGGTTCCGGCGACCGCGGGCTCGCGCAACTCCGCTACGGCCGTCCCGACGTCTGCGTGCTCGACCTGATGCTTCCCGGGACGGACGGCTGGCGGCTGATCGAGACTGCGCGGGCGGAGGGGATCGGGACGCCGATCGTCGTCGTGAGCGCGCGGGGAACGGAGCATGACCGTGTGCACGCGCTCGAGCTCGGCGCGGACGACTATCTCGTCAAGCCGTTCTCGATGAAGGAGCTCGTAGCCCGTGTCCGCGCGGCGTCGCGTCGGGGAACGCGCGCCCAGGAGGAGGCGCGCGGCGAACCGATCGAGATCGAGGAACTCCGGATCGACCCGCGCGAGGTCGAGGCGTACGTGGACGGCGAGAGCGCGGAGCTAACGCCAACGGAGTTCAGGCTTCTCTACGCGCTCGCGCTCCAGCGCGGCCGAGTGATCACCCGTGACGAGCTTCTCCAGAAGATCTGGGGGCGCCGCGAGATGTACCGGGACCGAACGGTCGATGTCTTCGTGCGCCGCCTCCGCGACAAGATCGACCGGCGCGCGCCGCGCCACACGTTCATTCAGACTCGGTACGGCGTCGGTTACCGATTCGAGCCCATCGCGAAGTAAGCGTCCGGGAAGAAGTTCGCTCGGTTCCGTCGGCGAGCGCTGCTCGAGCCGCTCAATCAGACGAGAAGCTCGTAGCCGTGCTCCTTTACGACTGCCTTCAGTCCCTCGATTCTCCTCCGGCGTCGGCGCCGGTATCCGCCGAAGTTGCCTCGAGGACGGCAAGACCGCCGAACCACCAGCGCGCCTCGCCCTCGTCGCTTCGCACGTGCACCGGCTTGAGCGCACCCGGCTCATCCGTCTGCTCCGTCATCCCCCTCCTTCACGGTCCGGTTTGTCCAGAACCAGGAACACGGGCAAACGCTCGTTCAGGTGCCGCCGCCACGCCGGCGCTTGCCGATCCGCAAACCCCCCGGTTCGGCCGGATGGTAGTAGGCGGGCTCGTCCTCCCGAAACATCGTCACGACGCCGTTCGTCTCGAGGATCGCCGTATGCACGGCGGCGAGATCGGGGAACCCCTGCCGCCGCGCGATCGCACGCAGCTCGGGTAGCGAGATACCGGAGCGCCGCAGCGCCTTGCGCACCGGCTGTCCCGCGGAGATCAGTACCGCCGGATCGCCCTCGAGCGCTCGCGCCGCCCACGGGAAGGCATATGTCGTCCGGGTGAGCACCTCGTTGATCGCGAAGAGCGTCACCGCGCCGATCACGGCGCCCGTCACCGAGACGTCGTTTCCGATGATGCCGTTCTGAACCGCGTTCGCGACGAGCAAGAGCACGACGAGATCGAGCGTGTTCGCCTGCCCCAGCTCCCGTTTCCCCACGACCCGAAGGATCGCGATCAGGAAGAGGTAGACAAGGATCGCGCGGAGGACCTTCTCGCCGACGCTCAGGTGGAGCGCGAAGATGTCCTCCCACACGTCGGGAACGTGCGACGCTCGGCGCGGGAGTCCTCCCCAATCGGCGTAGGCCGGACTGCCCGCGCGGGCAGTCGGCAAACGCGCGGCAGCGAACGACCGTTGGCTAGGCGGCCTGCTGCTGCGCCCGGCGGGCGCGCGCCTTCGCGGCTTCGAGCTCGCGGTCTTTCGGCGTCGCGGAGGTCACCAGCTCGTCCAGAAGCTGCGACGACGCCGCAGCGACGGCGTCGTGAAGCCACTGATCTTCCGCACGTACTGGAGGGCGGCGGCGCGCACCTCTTCTTCCGTCGCCGGCGGCTCGAAGTTGTAGAGCGTGTGGATGCTTCGGCACATGCCAAGAGCCTAGCGTCGATTCAGCGGCTACTCCGGCGGGCGTAGTCCTCGGCGGCGGGTCCGCGCGACGGCGATCACGTCGCTGAAGACGCCTTGGCCTGCGAGCTCGGGGCCTGCGCCCGGCCCCGAGACGACGACCTCGCCCACCGGCTCGACCCGGCAGACGACCGCATTCATGACCCCGGCTACGGCGGCCAGCGGATCTTCCCGAGGAAGGTTGGCCGGCTCGACGCGCGCCGTGAGGCTCGTCGTGTCGCCCGACTCGGACCGCTCGAGGGTCACGAGCTCCTTGATCCGCGCTCCCGCCGACTCCGCCGCGTCGATCCTCGGTCGGTCAATCTCGGCGATGCCGCGGCGAAGGACGTCACCGGGTCGAAGCTGGTCCTCGAAGATGAGGGCCGCGAGGATCATCGCCTTCGCCATGGCGTCATAGCCTTCGACGTCCGCTGTCGGATCGCGTTCCGCGAGGCCGAGGGCTTGTGCCTCGGCGAGGGCCTCCCCGTAGGAGGAGCCCGCTTCCATGCGCGTGAGGATGAAGTTCGCGGTCGCGTTCAGAATGCCGCGTAGCGTGATCGGCTTCGTCCCGGCCAGCCCGTCCACGAGCGCGCTCAGGACGGGCGTTCCCGACATGACGGTCGACTCGGCCCGGAAGGCGACATCGTGGGCGCGCGCCAGCTCCACGAGCTCCAGCCCATGCAAGGCCACCGGCCACTTGTTCGAGGTCACCACCGCGACGCCGCTCTCGAGCGCCTTGCGCATGTGCGTGAACCCCGGCTCCCCGCTCTCGGCCGGGCTCGCCGTAACTTCCGCGAGCACGTCAACCTCGGTCGCCTCGAGCCCTTCCAAACTGGTCTGGAAGTGACGAACGCGAGGGAGCTCGCCGAGCCGGCGCCCGCTCGAGACGTGCTCGAGGACGACGAGCGGATCGAGACCTCTCGAGTCGTAGACGAAGCCGTCGCGCGCATTGGCGACGGCCACGATCTTCGGGCGAAAGCCGTATCGGCTCTCGAGCGTCGCGGCGTGCTCGTTCAGGGCACGGACGAGCCACTGCCCGACCGTGCCGAGCCCAATGACGACGATTCGCACTTCGCTCACGTCAGACGTGAGCAACGTGACGCGCTGCTCTCTCAGCGCGTCCGGGCGCGCTCAACTCCTCCCCACCGCGCGCTGGTAGCGGGTGGTCGAGAGTAGTCCGAAGACGGCGATGATGCCGAGTGACCACGCCACGGCTCCCCAGATGTCGTTCCCGGCCTCGGTCCCGACGAAGAGGGCCCGCGCGGCGTCGACCATCGTCGTGAACGGGTTGTACTCCGCGACGGGCTGAAGCCAGCGCGGCATCGTCTCGGGCGGCACGAACGCCGAGGAGATGAACGTGACCGGGAAGAGGATCGTGAAGCCGTAGGCGTTCGACGCTTCCGGTGAGGAGGCCGACAAGCCGATGAACGCGAACACCCACGAGAACGCGTAGCCGACGAGCAGGAGGAGCGCGATCCCGGCGACGATCTCGCCGGCGCTCGCGCTGAACCGGAAGCCGGCCGCGATGCCTACGGCGAACATGATCACGAGCTGGATGACGTTCGTCCCGACGTCGGCGAGGATGCGTCCCGAGAGGACGGCCGGGCCCCACATCGGTAGCGATCGGAAACGGTCGATCAGCCCCTTCTTGAGGTCCTCGGCGAGGCCGAGGGCGGTGACGAACCCGCCGAAGACCATCGACTGGACGATGATCCCCGGGATCAGGAAGTCGACGTAGTCGAGCGGGCCGGTGTCGATCGCGCCGCCGAAGACGAAGACGAAAAGCAGCACGAACATCACGGGCTGGATCGTGAACCCGAGCAGGAGGTCGGGCTGGCGGGGGATCCGCTTCAGGCTCCGCTTGGCGAGCTCGAACGTGTCCGCGACGGCGTACTGGATCGTGCTCACCCCTCTTCCCCTTCCTCGGCCGCCCGCCCGGTCAGTCGCAAGAAGACATCGTCGAGCGTGGGGGTACGGACCGCGATGTCGTCGATCGCGATCCCCGCTTCGTCGAGCCGGCGGACCGCTTCGGCGATCGTGCCGCGGCGCTCGGCCACCGGGACGCTGACCGAGCCGTCGGCGACGAACGGGCGTTCCCTGGCGATTGCCGCGAGCGCCGCCACGGCGTCCTCGCTGCGGTAGCCGTCGCAGAGGTGGATCTCGAGGCGATCGCCTCCGACCTGCGCCTTGAGCTCGTCCGGCGTGCCCTCGGCGATCACGAGCCCTCGATCGATCACCGCGATCCGCTCGGCGAGCCGGTCGGCCTCGTCGAGGTACTGCGTCGTCAGCAGCACCGTCGTCCCGTGCGCGACCAACGCCTCGATGGCGTCCCAGAGGCCGATCCGGCTCCGGATGTCGAGGCCCGTCGTCGGCTCGTCGAGGAAGAGCACCGGCGGACGGGCGACGAGCGCTGCGGCGAGGTCGAGGCGTCGGCGCATTCCGCCCGAGTAGGTGCGGACGAGACGGCCGGCGGCCTCCGACAGGTCGAAGTCCGCGAGCAGCTCTTCCGCTCGGGCCCGCGCGCGCTTGCGTCCGAGGCGATAGAGCCGACCGACCATCTGCAGGTTCTCGAGGCCGGTCAGGTTCTCGTCGACGGCCGCGTACTGCCCCGCGAGGCCGATCCGCTCTCGAACGCGCGGCGCGTCACGCACGACGTCGAAGCCCGCGACGCGCGCGAGGCCCTCGTCGGGGGCGAGCAACGTGGTCAGGATTCGAACGGCTGTCGTCTTGCCGGCGCCGTTCGGCCCGAGGAGGCCGAAGACCGTCCCGGCCTCGACGCGGAGGTCGACTCCGCCGAGAGCACGGACGTCGCCGTAGCTCTTTCGGAGCCCTTGCGTCTCGATCGCCAGGTCGTGCGATGGCATGCCGGGCACGCTATCCGCCCCGGGCGCACGGGCACGGTCGGGCGGCGCGCTCACGACGTGGCGGCGTAGCGGACGTAGACCATGCCGTTCGCGAAACGGCGCTCGTCGAGTAGCTCGAGGCCGAGGCGGACGTGGTGAGGGAGGGAGTGTGTGCCCCCTCCGACCAGGATCGGCGCGAGGAAGAGCTGTACTTCGTCGACCAGGCCGGCCTTGAACGCATGGGCGGCGAGCTCCGGTCCCCCGATCGTGAGGTCACGTCGCGCTGCCGCCTTCAGCTGCCGGACGGCCGCGGGGTCGAAATCTCGCTCGACCCGCGTCCTCGCCGTGGATGCGGCTTCGAGCGTCTTCGAGTACACGACCTTGTCCCTCTCGCGCCATATCTCGGCGAAGTCCTGGATGACGGGTGGCTCCTCGACGACGGGCATCGTCTCCCACGCCACCATCACGTCGTACAAGCGCCGCCCGTAGAGGTAGGTGCCGATCGGGCGTTGGAGGTCGTTGACGAAGGCGTGCACCTCCTCGTCGGGCTCGGCCCAGCCGAAGTTGCCGTCCTCGTCCGCGACGTAGCCGTCGAGCGACGTGATCGCGGAGTAGATCAGCTTGGCCATCGCAACCGTTTGCTCATGCTTCGAGAGACCGGTCAACGGATCGAAACTCATCGCCGTGTCGCCACTGCGAGTAAAGTCGGCCGACGCGGTGCGTGAGACCGTGCGCTCACCGTTGCCGGCACGATGCGCGTCCTTCTGATCGGCTCCAGCGGGCACCTCGGCGCCGCCGTCCACGAGGCCCTCGCCCCACGCCATGAGATCGTGACCGCGTCGCGTAGCGGCGGCGACGTCACCGTCGACATCGGCGACCCGCGGAAGATCGCGGCGATGTACGAGCAGGTCGGTCGCATCGACGCGGTGGCGTGCGCGGCCGGCTCGGTGCCGTACAAGACGCTTACCGAGCTCGCGTACGAGGACCTCCAGGCGGGCGTCGCCGACAAGCTCCTCGGCCAGGTCGAGCTCGTCCGCCAAGGCGTGCGCCACGTGGCCGACGACGGCTCCTTCACCCTGATCAGCGGCATCCTCGCGCGGCAGCAGATCCGCACCGGCGCCGTCGCCTCAATCGTCAACGGCGCCCTCGAATCCTTCGTCAAGGCGGCGGCCGTAGAACTGCCGGGCAACCAGCGTATCAACGCCGTTAGCCCAACGGTCTTCACCGAGGCGCTAGACGTCTACGGCTCGTACTTCCCGGGATTCCTGCCGGTTCCGGTTCGGGACGCAGCAGCCGCTTACGTTCGATCGATCGAAGGCGCCCAGACCGGCCAGATCTACGCGCTCGGCGACTGAAGTCCGAGCCGCGAGATCCGCCTTCGCGAAATTCGCGGTTGGCATTTCCGGAAAAGCATGATCTGATGTGCGCCGCCCGTCCCCCCGGACACAGGAGAGGTACATGAGAGGGTCTTCGAGGAGGCTGCGCGGCCTCCATTTCTTTGTGGGCTTGGTCTTGACGACCGCGCTCGGTGCCGCCGGCAGCGCTGCTGCAGCGGACGAGCGGGGCGTCGATCCGAATCAGGGAGACAGCCTGGTCGAGATCTTCGTCCCGAGCAAGGCAGCGGCCGTACGCCTTCAGGCCGAGGCCGGCGAGTACGGCGTCGAGTTCAACGAGCACTACCTGCGAAAGAACCGGAGCGGTTCCTACACCGTTACGGTCTTCGCCAGCGAGGCGGAGCTCGATGCGCTCGCGGCGGCGGGCTACGAGGTCGGGCCCACGATCGAGGGTCCCGCCACGTGGCGCGAGCGGATCGCCGAGCGGCAGGCCGACATTCGGGCCGAGAACCGCGCGGACGCGGCCGCTCTCGGCGACCCGATCACCGTCACGTCGCACGAGAACGAGCTCGTGATCCTGCGCGCCGACTACTTCGAGAACTACGCCGGCCGGTTCATCTCCGTCGAGGCGAAGACCCGCCTCGGCGGCATCCAGGCCGATGGCACCGGCTACGAGGGCCCGACGCTCTCGCTCTCCTGGAACACGGGAGCGGGTACACCCATCGACTCGATCCCGAGGACGATGAACATAAACGTCGACCCCGACACGACGCCCGACACGTACGTCGAGCACCGTGAGCTCGTCCGCGTGGCGGATGGGCAGCGGCCGACGCGGATCAGGATCGGCTCGAGCACGGGCTCCCTGATCGAGGGCGACGTCGCTCCGTGGCTCGGACCGGGCCTGCCTCCGATGTCCCTGAGCTTCAAGGACTTCACGACGCGGTACATGGATCCGACCGAGGTCTACGCGCGCTTCAGCGCTCTCGCAGCCGAGTTCCCGAATATCGCTCAGCTAATCCCGCTGCCGCACAAGACGAACGGGTATCAGCGCAAGGCGCAGGCTACGCTCGCGCCGATCGGGACGTTCCTGACGGTCGCCGCGCCGGCAGGTGCGACCGACGTCCGGGTCTCGAGCACGGCGGGTCTCACCCCCGGCACCGTGCTCGTTATCGGCCCGGCCGCGAACCGCGAGACCCGGACGGTCCAGGCGACCCTCGGGAACCCACAGTTCCCGAACCCGAACCTCCGGCTTTCAGCGCCGCTCTCGGCGGCACATCCGGTCGGCGACCAGCTCATCCGCCCTGGGACCCAAGCCGCGTCCGACTCGGGCGCCGTCGGGCCGCAGTCGGCGGTCGTCGTGACCTCGCGCGCGTGGGGACACGAAGGCGGCAACAATCTCGCGATCGAGCTCCGTGACCCCGCGGCGGCGAACACGCCGCTGTCCGTCGTGCTCGCCGGGAACGACATCATCGTGACGCTCGCGACCGACGCGGGCGGCGCGATCACGAGCACGGCTCTCGACGTGATCAACGCGATCAACGCGAACGCGCAGACGAGTCCGCTCGTCGTCGCGACCCGGTTCCGGGGGAGCGACGGTCAGGGGATCGCGATCGCACGGGCACGGGTCAGCTTGTCCGACTTCCTGACGACGGGAACGAACGCCCACGTTCAGCGCGGGCCGTTCCAGTACTCCGTCATGCGGATCGGCAAGGTGCGTGACGGGTCGAAGGTCGGTGTCTTCCTCTACTGCCAGCAGCACGCCCGCGAGTGGGCGACGCCGCTGACGTGCCTCGAGACGGCGGAGCGCCTGCTCCGGAACTACGCCGTCGACCCGCTGACGCGGGACCTCGTCGACAACCTCGACATCTTCATCCTCCCGTCGTCGAACCCGGACGGCTCGCACTACTCGATCCACAACTTCACGCAGCAGCGGCGCAACATGACCAACTGGTGCGTGGAGGGCGGCGAGGAGACCGACGACCCGATGGCCCCGAACTTCTGGCAACCGCGGATCAACCCCGAGACGGGCCTCCCGTACGCGAACGAGGACCCGGGGTCGAAGAACCTCTGGGGGGTCGACCTGAACCGCAACAACACGTTCGGGACGATCTTCGACTTCGTGAACGGGATGAACTACATCGGTGCTTCCCACTCGTGCACGAGCGACGTCTACACGGGCCCGGCCGAGGCGTCCGAGCCCGAGATCAAGAACGAGCTCTGGATCGCTGACACGTTCCCGAACATCAAGTTCTCGAACAACATCCACAGCTTCGGGGGCTACTTCATGTGGGCGCCGGGCACGTACCTGCGGGACCGCTCGGAGGGTGCGGCCGACCACGCGAACATCGGCGTCGAGAAGTACTTCTTCGAGGCCGGTGACAGGATCCTCCGCCGGATCGAGGAGCACCGTGACACGGTGATCCTCCCCGAGCGGACGGGCCCGATCGCGGACGTCCTCTACTCGGCGGCCGGCAACAGCGCCGACGAGCACTGGTACAACCGCGGCGTCATCGCCTACTCGTTCGAGACGGGTGCCGACCGGTTTGTCGACACCTCGCTCTCGGTGGCCTCGGCCGCAGGGGCGACCGGCATCCGCCTCGCGAACCGGACGGGGTTCCAACCAGGCGACCAGATCAAGATCGACACCGGAGCCGCTCAGGAGGTCCGGACCGTCGAGTTCGTCACACCGACGAACCCGCCGAGCCCCGCTCCGAACGTCATCCTGACGGCGCCGCTCTCGCAGGCGCACGCCGCCGGCGCCGTCGTCTCGGGCGGGATCACTCAGGTGGGCGTCGGCTTCCAGCCCGACTACGCGACCGAGGGCAAGCACGAGGCGCTGGAGTTCGCCAACGGCAACTACGGCCTCCTCGAGTCGGCGCTCGCCTACGCGCGAGACACGACGCCCCCGCAGGTCGACATGACCGGCCCGCGCGCGTCCAGGACGCCGATCGAGACGACGTTCCGGTTCGTGAACGAGCCGTCGGTCATCCGCTACACGACAAATGGATCGGAGCCGACCGCGTCGTCGCCCGTGTGGGACTCGACCGGGCCCCGTGAGCCTGGGCAGACGTTCCACATCTCGTCGACCACGACGTTCCGATGGCTGGCCACGGACATCAAGGGCAATACGTCCACCGGGTCGGCGCGCTTCGCGATCGATGCGACGCCGCCGACGAGCTCCGCGTCGGCGCGGGTCCTGCCGAGCGGGTTCGCGAACGTCACGATCGACGCGGACGACAACGTCGCCGGTGGCGGCGCGGGCGTCGCCGAGGTCCGGTACCGGCTGAGCCGAAACGGCACCTGGGGTTCCTGGCAGACCTACTCGGGCATGTTCTCCGTGGTCGGGGTGGGCTCGTACACGCTCGAGTACTACGCGATCGACCTCGCCGGCAACGCGGAGGCGCCGAAGACCCTCACGTTCGAGGTGACGACGGCGGCGCGGGCGCTCGCGAGCTGCCGGATCACGGTCACGCCGAGCAGGGTGCGGGCCGGCCAGCGGACGCGGGTGACCGCGAGGGTAACGGCACGCCGAGTCGAGGTGGTCGGCGCGATCGTCCGGTTCCGCGGCCCGGGCTTCAACCGGTCTGTTCGGACGAACGACGCCGGGGTCGCAAGGGTGAGGGTCCGGCCCGCGCGGAGGGGGACGCTCCGCGTGAGGGTCGCGGCCAACCCGAGCTCGCTCGCGTGCCGCGCCTCGCGAAGGGTCCTCGCGCCGAGGCGCGGGGCGAAGGTCGCAGGCGCCGCCGGCTCCGGTGGAGCAGCTCTCACGAGCTAGCGCACCGAGACGAACGAAGGACCAGCGGCCCGCTCCGGCGGGCCGTTGGTCGTTCATGGCTCCTTCGAGCCCGCTCTACGATGGTCGGGTGACGCGGCGTACGGCGTTCGTCGTCGCGCTGGCCGTCGTTCTCGGGACGGCCG
>DASZKB010000067.1:0-3194 GCA_035947475.1 Gaiellaceae bacterium
CGACGAGGACCGGATCGTGCTCGTCGCCGGCTTCCAGGGGGTCTCGACGGACTACGACATCACGACGCTCGGCCGGGGCGGGTCCGACACGACGGCCGTCGCCCTCGCCGCCGCGCTCGGCGCGGACGCGTGCGAGATCTACACCGACGTGGACGGTGTCTTTACCGCCGACCCGCGCATCGTCTCCGCGGCCCGGAAGCTCCACGCGCTCAGCTACGAGGAGATGCTGGAGATGTCGGCCTCGGGGGCGCGGGTCCTTCAGCTACGCTCGGTCGAGTTCGCCCGCAACCACGGCGTGCGGCTGCACGTGCGCTCGACGTTCACGGACGACGAGGGCACGTGGATCACGGAGGAGGACGAGCGGATGCTGGAGAAGGCGATGATCTCGGGCGTCACGCATGCGCTCGACCAGACGGTCTACGAGGCGGAAGGGGTCGATCCCGCCGCGCTTCTCTCCGCTGTCGCCGATTCGTCCGCCGCAGTCGACACGCTCATGCAGATCTCCGACAACGTGGTGTTCTCCGCCCCGCGCGAAGATCGGCACGAGATCGAAGCGGCGCTCGACGGGCTGGGCGCGCGCTGGCGCGAGCGCGAAGACCTCGCGAAGGTGAGCGTCGTCGGGGCGGGGATGCGGAGCCATCCGGCCGTCGCGGCGCGCGCGTTCTCGACGCTCCGGGAGCTCGGGATCGATCCGAGCTACGTCTCGACGTCGGCGATCAGGATCGCGTTCTACGTGCCGCGGGACGAGATCGGCCGCACCGTCAACGCGCTTCACGCCGCGTTCGACCTCTCGTCGCCCGAGGCGGAGCGCCAGCATGCGTAGCCCGCGGACCGGGGTGGTCGGGGCGACCGGGGCGGTCGGAACGGTCACGCTCGCGCTCCTCGCCGAGCGCGGCTTCGACGACGTGCGCGCGTTCGCGTCCTCGCGCTCCGCGGGTACGACCGTCCCTTACGGCGAGGACGGGCTCGTGGTCGAGGAGGCAACGCCGGACGCGCTGTCTGCCGGCGACCTCGATCTCTGCTTCTTCTCGGTCGGGACCGAGACGAGCCGCGCGCTCGTCCCGCATGCCGTGGCCGGGGGAGCAGTCTCGATCGACAAGTCGGACGCCTACCGGCTCGCCGACGGCGTACCGCTCGTCGTCGCCGGCGTGAACGACGACGCGCTCACCCGCGCCGACTCGCCGATCGTGGCGAACCCGAACTGCTCGGCGATGCAGCTCTCGTGCGCGCTGAAGCCCCTCCACGACGCCGCCAGCCTCGCGCGCGTGCGCGTGGCGACGTACCAGTCGATGTCGGGCGCGGGCGACGCGGGCATCGAGAGGCTGAAGGCCCTCGCGCCGGCGGACGCCGACCTCGCCATGGATTGGGACCTCGAGGGCGAGGAGTTCTCGGAGGAGGCGAAGCTCCGCGCCGAGACGCGCAAGATCCTCGACCTTCCCGACCTGCCGCTGCACGCGACGTGCGTCCGCGTGCCCGTCCTCGTCGGGCACGCCCAGGCCGTCTGGGTGGAGACCGAGGAGCCGCTCTCCCCCGACGAGGCGCGGGACGTCCTCTCGGGAGCTCCGACGATCGAGCTTTCGGACTTCCCCACGCCGGGACAAGCGGCTGGCAAAGACAAGGTATTCGTGGGCCGAATCCGCGAGGATTCGGCCCAGCCAAAAAAGGGGCTTGCGCTCTGGGTCGTCTGCGACAACCTCCGCAAGGGCGCCGCGCTGAACGCCGTCCAGATCGCCGACCTCGTGCTCGCGCGTCGCGCGCTCGCCGCCTAGGCCGCTCGTCAGTACGGGCGCTGCGGCACGGGGGCCGGCGCAAGCGCGCCTTTCACGCGCCGCCAGGCGCGAAGCCTGAGCCCCTCCTTCAGCGGCTCGAGCCCTCCGAGCTCCAGGCGCGCGAGCTCGACGCGGCCTTCAGTCCGTACCGGATAGAAGCCGAAGTCCGCGAGGAAGTCGGCCGGGAAGATCGAGCGGTGGACGAAGAAGCGCTCGTGCGCGCTCGTCCCCTCCGCATACCGGTAGCCGAACGTCTCGATCGCCTTGACGCCGCGGTCGCGCGCCTCCCCGATCGCCGCGAGGAACAGGCTCTGGAGCACCCACCGGGCGGCGCCCTCGACGAGGTAGACGCACGTCACGAGGACGGCGTCCGGCGACGGCGGGCCCGCCGGCAGTTCCCGAGCGCGGGGGAAGTGCTCCGCCGGAGCGAACTGCATGAAGCCGAGGAGGCGATCGGCGTCGCCGAAGTAGTGCGTCCCCCACGCGCCCCAGTCGTCCTCGACCCGCTCCGCCCACCGCTCCTTGTCGACCGTGCGGTTTCCGCGGGACTGCCAGAAGACGCAGTCGACGCAGACGCCCGGCGCGTGCGAGATGGTCGCCCGCGTGACGGGCTCGAGCTTGTACGGCACGCAGCGAGTGTAATCCCGGCCGCGGCTACGCCCTGAGGACGAGCTCCGTGGCTTCGGGGCGGGCGAAGAGGCGGAACGGGACGAAGGTCGTGCCGAGCCCGCGCGACACGTGGAGCGTCGTCCCGTCGCTTCGAAAGACGCCTTCCCAGTACGCGCCGCGGACGTGCGAGAGCCGCAGCTTTCCACCCGGGTAGGGCACGCAGATCTGGCCGCCGTGCAGGTGTCCCGCGAGCGCGAGCGCGTACGTTCCCGGCGGCACGGCATCGACGATCTCCGGGAAGTGGCAGAGGAGGATCCGGAAGGGCACGGCCGGGTCAGCGAGCGCGGCCGGGTCGGCGCGGCCGAGCATGTAGGCGGCGGGGCTTACCCCCGCGACCTGGACCCGCACCCCGCGTGCCTCGAAGACGTGAGCGGAGTCGTTGAGGAGGCGGACGCCGACGTCGTCGAGGTCTCGGATCTCGCTCGCCTTGCTGAAGGGATCGCGCGTCTCGGCGACGTCGTGGTTCCCGAGGACTGCGTAGGCGCCGTAGCGGGCGGGAAGCCGCGCGAGGCACCGGCGCAGCGTCGCCTCCCCGCGCGGATGCGTGAGGAGGTCGCCCGTGACGACGACGAGGTCGGGATCGCGGCGGTCCGCCCACGAGACCGCGCGCGCTAGCGTCCGCGAGTTCAACCCGAGCGCGCCGAGATGGAAGTCGGAGAGATGAAGGATCCTGAACCCGTCGAGCTCGGGCGGGAGCCCCTCGACCGGAACGTCGAGCTCGACGAACTCGACCCATTGCGACTCGAACACCGACCA
>DASZKB010000068.1:0-3312 GCA_035947475.1 Gaiellaceae bacterium
GGAGGCGCGGCGGCTCGTCGAGCAGGAGCAGGTCGACATCCTCGTCGGCCCCCTCTCGGGAAGCGAGGGCATTGCGATCGCGAACTACTCGAAGGAGCAGCCGCAGGTCACGTTCGTGAACGGGATCGCGGGCGCGCAGGACGCGACGCTCAAGGTCCGGTCGCCGAACTTCTTCCGCTGGCACTCGGACGGCGCGCAGTGGACGGCCGGCCTCGGCGACTACGCGTACAACGAGCTCGGCTGGCGGCGCGTCGTCACGATGGGCGACGACTACGACTTCCCGTACACGCAGATCGCCGGGTTCGTCGCTGAGTTCTGCGCGCTGGGCGGGCAGGTCGTGGAGCGGCTCTGGCCGCCGCTCGGAGAGGAGGACTATTCCTCGTACATCACCCAGATCCCCGATGACGTCGACGGGTTCTTTCTCGGCGTCGGCGGAACGGGGACGGTCGCGTTCGTGAGGCAGTACCAGGACCTCGGCGGCAACCTCGCCGACCGGATCATCGGGGGCGTCTTCATGACCGACCCGGTCATCCACAACGAGCTCAAGGACCGGGTGGTCGGCGTCGTCACGGCGGGCATGACCGCCGGAGACTCGCGCGACCAGGCGTGGGTCGAGTACACCGAGCAGCTCGCCAACGCGTTCCCGAAGCTCAAGGGGACGGGCGCGAGCGTGTTCGCCTACGGCAACTACACGGCGATGGAGGCGATCGCGGTCGCCCTCGAGAACGTCGACGGCGACCTCTCGAACGACCACCAGGCGTTCCGCGAGGAGATGGCGACCATGACGCTCGAGGCACCGCTCGGCGAGATCAAGCTCGACGACAACCGCCAGGCGATCATGGACAACTTCCTCCAGCAGATCGTCAGGGACGAGACGGGCGACGGCGTCCCGGACGTCAAGACGATCAAGCGGATCGAGGACGTCGACCAGACGTTCGCCGGCTTCTTCAGCCCCGACACGCCGTCCCCGGACCGCGAGAACCCCGAGTGCAAGAAGGGGACGCCGCCGCCGTGGACGGGCGGGAGCTAGGAGCGGGAGACCGCAACCGACCGTGGCGGTAGCAGCACAGCCGAGCGCCGAGCCGATCCTCCGCTTGCGGGGGGTCGGCCGGCGTTTCGGCGGCGTCCACGCCGTGCGCGAGGTCGACCTCGACGTCGCGCCCGGCGAGCGGCGGGCGATCCTCGGCCCGAACGGAGCCGGCAAGACGACGCTCTTCAACGTCATCTCCGGCGAGTTTCCGCCGACCGCCGGCGCGATCGAGCTCTTCGGGCGCGACGTCACCCACATGCCCGCCCGCAAGCGCGCCAAGCTCGGGCTGACGCGGACGTTCCAGAAGTCGCGCCTCTTCCTCGGCCTCTCGGTCGAGGACAACCTCTATCTCGCCGTCCTTGGCGTGAAGAGCGGTCACCTGAGGCCCGTTCGCACCGGGACGGACGCGCAGATCCGCGAGCGCGCTCGCGACCTCGCGCGGCAGGTCGGGCTGGGGGACCGCCTCGACGTGCTCGTCGGCTCGCTCTCTCACGGGGAGCAGCGCCAGCTCGAGGTCGGGATGGCGCGCGGCGGCGAGCCGAAGCTGATGATGCTCGACGAGCCCGCGGCGGGCCTTTCGCGCGGCGAGCGCGTCGCGCTCACCGAGCTCCTCCTCGAGCTGGACCCCGCGATCACGCTCATCCTCATCGAGCACGACATGGACGTCGCCCTCCGCGTCGCGGAGCGGGTGACGATGATGCACGAGGGGCGGGTGATCGTCGAAGGCACGCCCGCGGAGATCCGCGCGAACCGGCTCGTCCACGACCTCTACCTCGGGAGCCGCTACGTCGATGAGTGAGCCCCTCCTCGCCGTGGAGCGCCTCGACGCCTACTACGGGTCGGCGCACATCCTCCAGGACGTCGCGTTCGAGGTCGGGGCCGAGCCGGTCGCGATCATCGGCCGAAACGGGATGGGCAAGAGCACGCTCTGCTACTCCCTCATGGGCATCATCCCGTCGGTCCGCGGATCGATCCGGTTTCGAGGCCAGGAGATCGCGGGCAAGCCGCCGTACAAGATCGCGGGCGCCGGCATCGGCTTCGTCCCGCAGGGACGCCGCCTCTTCCCCTCGCTCTCGACCGAGGAGCACCTGCGGATGCTCGGGTCGTCGAACGGCGGGCGCTGGAACGCGGCGGCCGTCTACGAGCTCTTTCCGCGCCTGGCCGAGCGCAAGCGGATCTCGGCGGCGCAGCTCTCGGGCGGCGAGCAGCAGATGCTCGCTATCGGGCGCGCGCTCCTCAAGAACCCGAAGCTCCTCGTCATGGACGAGCCGTCGGAGGGCCTCGCCCCGACGATCGTGGAAGGCCTGATCGAGACCATGCGAACGCTCGTCGAGGAGGGAACGGCGCTCCTCCTCGTGGAGCAGAACCTCGGCATGGCGACCTCGGTCGCCGAACGGCAACTCGTCATGGTCGCCGGCCGGATCGCGACCGAGACGACCGCGAGCGCGCTCATGGCCGACCCCGTCGCGCAGCAGCGCTACTTGGGGGTCACGCGGGTCGAGGAGGACGCGTAGTGGCCACGGTCGCGCTTTTCGGGACACTCGACACGAAGGGCGCCGAGTACGAGTACTTCCGCGAGCAGGTGCGCGCGCACGGCGCCGATGTCGTCCTCGTCGACGTCGGCGTCCTCGGCGAGCCGCGCGTGCGTCCCGACGTCGGTCGCGAGGAGGTCGCTTCCGCGGCCGGTGAGGACGCCGGCGAGCTGGCGCGCGCGGGCGACCGCGGCGCGGCCGTCGAGGCGATGGGGCGCGGCGCGGCCGAGCTGGCGAGGCGGATGTACGCCGAGGGGCGGTTCGACGCCATCGCCGGCCTGGGCGGCTCGAGCGGGTCGTCGATCGTCACGAGCGCGATGCGGGCGCTCCCCGTCGGCGTCCCGAAGCTCATGGTCTCGACGCTCGCGTCGGGCGACACGAGGCCCTACGTCGGCGCGCTCGACGTGACGATGACCTACTCGGTCGTCGACATCGCCGGCCTGAACCAGGTGTCGCGCCGGATCATCGCGAACGCGGCCGGCGCGATCGCGGGTATGGCGGCGGCCGATCCCGGGGCGGTCGACGACGGAAAGCCGCTCGTCGGCGCGACGATGTTCGGCGTCACGACGCCGTGCGTCGACCGGGCCCGCGAGCGACTCGAGGAGCTCGGTTACGAGGTGCTCGTCTTCCACGCAACCGGCACGGGCGGGCAGTCGCTCGAGGCGCTCGTCCGGGCCGGCTTCCTGGCGGGCGTCCTCGACGTGACGACGACGGAGCTCGCGGACGAGCTCGTCGGCGGCGTCCTCTCGG
>DASZKB010000069.1:0-2761 GCA_035947475.1 Gaiellaceae bacterium
GACGATCCCGACACCTGGTACGTCTCCGCGAGCCCGGGCCCCCGCTACGCGCACTCGAACGGGCGCGCGCAGGCGTACGTCTATCGCTGGCGCGGCGAAGGGCCGTGGGAGGCGCTCGGAGGCGGGCTCCCGCAGCCGCTCAACTCGCTGCCGTATGCGCTCCTAGCCCACGACCGGCGGCTCTTCGCCGGCCTCGGCGACGGGCGGCTGTACGAGAGCCGTGACGGCGGCGACACGTGGGCGCGGCTCGAGCTCACCGGCGACCCGCTCCCTCGCGTCGTCGCGCTCGCGGCGGTGAGCTGACGTGCAGGTCGCCCTCCTTCACGCCTTTCCACTCGACGCGCGGATGTGGGAGCCGCAGCTCGCCGCCCTCGTGGCGCACGACGTCGTGGCGCCGCGGCTCTACGGCCGCGGATCGACGATGGACGAGTGGGCGGCGTCGCTCCTCGCCGAGCTCGACGACGAGCTCGTCGCGGTCGGAAACTCGCTCGGCGGCTACGTCGCCCTGGCACTCGCGCGCGTGGCGCCCGAGCGCGTCCGCGCCCTCGCCCTCGTCGGCGCACGGGCGGACGCCGACTCGCCGGAACGGCGGGAGGCGAGAAACGCGCTGATCACGCTCGTCGAGCGGGAGGGGCCCGAGGCGGCGTGGCGCGAGATGCGGTCGCACCTCTTCTCCGCGCATGCGCCGCCCGACGCGGTCGAGCGGGCGCGCCGCGTCGCGCTCGACCAGGACGCTGACGAGCTCGTCCAGGCGATCGCCGTGATGCGCGACCGCCCCGACTCGACCGAGCTCGTCGGCCGCTTCGAGGGCCCGCTCCTCGTCGCCGTGGGCGAGGAGGACGGGTTCTTCCCGCCCGAGCAGGCGCGGGCTCTCGCCGGGTCAGCGCCGGCGGGGCGCTTCCAGGTGTTCCCGGGGCTCGGCCACCTGCCCGGCCTCGAGTGGCCGGACCGGTTCAACCCCGCGCTCGAGGGCTTTCTGTCGTCGCTCTGACGCCGTGCGGCTGCGCCCAGCGGGCGAGGGCGTCGACGAGCGCGCGCAGCGCCCGCCCGCGCTCGGTGAGTCGGTACTCCACGCGCGGCGGCCGCGAGTCGATCACGACACGCTCCAGGACGCCCGCCTCCTCGAGGTCGGCGAGACGCTCGGCGAGCGTGCGCGGCGGGATGCGCCCGCACGCGTACCGGAACTCGTTGAAGCGCACCGCGCCCTCGTGGGCGGCCCAGAGGATCGTCACCGTCCACCGACGCTCGAGGAGTTTCGCCGCTCGGCGGACCTCCTCGGGAACCGGTTCGCAGCGACGACAGCGCACGGGCGTCGGCCGCTCAGGCGGCGGGGCGCACGAGCTCGGGAACCGGCTCGAGCGCGAGCTCGAGCGCCTCGCCCACGGTCATCACCGGGTGGAACCCCATCTGCTCGCGAACGTCCGTGGGGACGTCGTCGAGATCGCCGCGGTTTCGCTCCGGGAGGATCACGTCCGTGATCCCGGCGGCGTGCGCGGCGAGCACCTTCTGCTTCACGCCCCCGATGGGGAGGACGCGGCCCTGGAGCGTGACCTCCCCGGTCATGCCGACCGTGTGCCTCACGGGGCGGCGCGTGAGCAGCGACGCGAGCGCGGTCGTGATCGCGACGCCTGCGCTCGGTCCGTCCTTCGGGATCGCGCCCGCGGGAACGTGGATGTGGAAGCACGCGTTCTCGAAGACCTCCTCCTCGATCCCGAGCTCCGCGGCGTGCGCGCGCACCCATGAGAGCGCGATCCGGGCCGACTCCTTCATGACGTCGCCGAGCTGTCCGGTGAGGACGAGGCTGTCGGAGCCGTTCGCCATGGCGGTCGCCTCGACGAAGAGGACCTCGCCGCCCGTCCCGGTGACCGCGAGCCCCGTCGCGACGCCGGGGACGGCGGTCCGCTCGGCCGTCTCCTGGAAGAACTTCTGGCGTCCGAGCGCGTCCCGGACGACCGCGGCGTCGACGACCACGGGCGCCGTGACCTGGCCGGCCGCGATCCGCGTGGCCGTCTTCCGCAGGATCTTGCCGAGCTCGCGCTCGAGCTGGCGGACGCCCGCCTCGTGCGTGTACTCGGTGATCGTCATGCGGAGCGCCTCGTCGCCGATCTCGACCTCGTCCTCGAGCAGGCCGTTCCGCTCCCGCTGCCGCGGCCAGAGGTAGCCGCGCGCGATCGCGCTCTTCTCGTCGACGGTGTAGCCGTCGAAGCGGATGACCTCCATGCGGTCGAGGAGCGGTCCCGGGATCGTCTCCGTGATGTTGGCGGTCGCGATGAAGAACACCTGCGAGAGGTCGAGCTCGACGTCGAGGTAGTGGTCTCGGAACGAGTGGTTCTGCGCCGGGTCGAGGACCTCGAGCAGCGCCGCGGAGGGGTCGCCGCGCCAGTCCGCTCCCACCTTGTCGACCTCGTCGAGCATGATCACCGGGTTCATCGTCCCGGCGTCGCGCAACGCGCGCACGAGGCGACCCGGGAGGGCGCCGATGTAGGTTCGCCGGTGCCCACGGATCTCGGCCTCGTCGCGGATGCCGCCGAGCGACATGCGGACGAACTCCCGCCCGAGCGCGCGCGCGACCGACTCGCCGATCGAGGTCTTGCCGGTCCCGGGCGGCCCGATCAGCGTGAGGATCGCCCCCGACCGCTTGTCCTCCTGGATCCCACGCTCCTGGCGGAGCTTCCGGACCGCGAGGTACTCGACGATGCGGTCCTTGACGTCGTCGAGCCCCGCGTGGTCGGCGTCGAGGATCTCGCGCGCGTGCACAGGA
>DASZKB010000070.1:0-3964 GCA_035947475.1 Gaiellaceae bacterium
GACGGCGCGCGGGACGCCGCCGAGCGCGCGGTCTCGTTCGCACGCGCGAGCGCCTCTCGAACCGGGCGCCAACCGGTGGAGCTCGCACCCGCTCCGGCGGAGCGCGGCGAATACCGCACACCCGTCGGCCGTGACGCGATCGACGTCTCCGCGACCGAGAAGATCGAGTTCTGCCTCGGCGCCGAGAGCACCCTCCGCCACGCCGACGTGAAGATCACGGAGGCGAGCGTGCGAGCTCAGCGCGAGCAGCGCGTCTTCCGGTCGTCCGAAGGCGCCGACGTCTTCCAGGAGCTCAGCGAGTGCGGCGCGGGGATCGAGGCGTACGCGATCGCCGACGGCCGCGTTCAGGTGCGAAGCTATCCGAGCGCGCACGGCGGCTCGAGTGCGCAAGGCGGGTGGGAGTACGTCGAGTCGCTCGCGTTCGACCGCGAGGGCCCGCGCGTCGGCGAGGAGGCCGCCGCTCTGCTGCGTGCCGCCGCGTGCCCCTCGACGGTGACGACGCTCGTCATCGACTCGGAGCAGATGGCTCTCCAGGTTCATGAATCGGTCGGACATCCGACCGAGCTCGACCGCGTCTTCGGCACCGAGGCGGCGTACGCCGGCACGAGCTGGCTCGCGCCCGCCGACGTGGGTGAACTCCGCTACGGCTCCGAGCGGATGAACATCACCGCCGACCCCACGACGCCGCTCGGGCTGGGAACCTTCGCCTACGACGACGAAGGCGTTCCGGCGCGATCGAAGCCGGTCGTCAAGGCGGGCGTCCTCTCGGGATTCCTCGATTCGCGCGAGACGGCAGCACGGATCGGGGGCGAGGGCGGCTCGATGCGCGCCGACGGCTGGAGCCGCATGCCGCTCGTCCGCATGACGAACCTCCATCTCGAGCCGGGCGACGGAACGCTGGAGGAGCTTCTCGCCGACGTGGACGACGGCGTTTTCGTGGCCACGAACAAGAGCTGGTCGATCGACGACAAGCGTCTGAACTTCCAGTTCGGGACGGAGATCGCGTGGGAGATCAAGCGCGGCAAGCTCGCCGGCCTGCTCCGCGACGCGACGTACACGGGCGTGACGCCGTCGTTCTGGGCGAAGCTCGACGCGGTCGCTGGGCGCGACGAGTGGCGCATGTACGGCCTCACCAACTGCGGAAAGGGCCAGCCGGGTCAGCACGCGCACGTGTCGCACGGCGCGGCGCCGGCGCGGTTTCGGGGCGTCCAGGTAGGCGTGCGCGCGTGAACGGCCGCGTGCGCCGCGCGCTCGAGCTCGCCGAGCGCGCGTGTCATGCTGCCGACGGCGACCAGGCGGACGCGCTCGCGCACGTGGAACGCTCGGGCTTCGCGCGCTTCGCGAACTCCGAGGTCCACCAGCCCACCCTCGTCCAGGACGAATCGGTCTCGATTCGCGTCGTCCGCGACGGGCGCCTCGGCTTCTCGTCCACGAACCGGACGGATGACGAGGGGCTCCGCGCCGCGGCGCGCCGGGCTGGGGAGGCGGCGGACAACACCCCCGTCGATCCCGCCTTCGCCGGGCTCCCGCCGCCGGCGCCCGTCCCGGAAGTCGGCGGCTTCGACGAGGAGACGGCCTCGCTCACCCCCGAGGACCAGGCGCGGACGGCGGCGGCGGCGATCGAGGCTGCACGCGAGATCGGGCTGTTCGGGTACTTCACGAGCGGGCTCGTCGAGACGGCGGTCGTCTCGAGCGTCGGCCTCGCCGTCTCGCAAGAGATGACGGATGCGAGCCTTCTCGCGCTCGCCGCCGGAGACGGCGAGTCGGGCTTCGCCGAGGCGACCTCGTGGAGGGTCGGCGAGATCGACGTCGCCGCGGTCGCGCGCGCGTCGGCGGAGACGGCGCACCGGACGAAGGGCGCGCGCGAAGCCGAACCTGGCACATACCGCGCGTTCCTCGCGCCGTACGCCCTCTCCGAGCTCCTCTGGTACTTCGGCTTCACGTCGCTCAGCGCGCTCGCCGTCCTCGAAGGGCGGAGCTACCTCGCCGGACGGCTCGGCGACGACGTCTTCGACGCGAGCTTCACGCTCGTCGACGATGCGCTCGACGCCCGGGGGCTTCCGAAGGCCTTCGACTTCGAGGGTGTGCCGAAGCAGCGCGTGACGATCGTCGAGCGCGGCGTCGCGAAGGACGTCGTCTGGGACCGCCGCACCGCCAAGCGCGCCGGCGACGGCCGCGTCTCGACCGGACATGCGCTCGCCCCCTCGGCGCAGGGGTTCGGGCCGATGGCGTTCAACCTCTCGGTCGAGGCAGGCGACGCCTCCGAGGCGGAACTCGTCGAGCGGGTCGGAGAGGGGCTCTACGTGACGCGGCTGCACTACCTGAGCGTGGTCGACCCGCGCGAGGGGATCGTCACGGGGATGACGCGCGACGGCACGTTCCGCATCGAGGAGGGGCGGGTCACGACGCCGCTCGTCAATCTTCGCTTCACGCTCTCCGTCCCGAAGCTCCTCGAGCGCCTGCTCGGGCTCTCCGGCGACGTGACCCTCGTGAACCGCTCCGACTTTTACGGAGAGCGCTACGCGTTCGGCACGCTCGTCCCGGCGAGCGCGACGGAGGCGTTCACGATCGTCGGAACCGGCTCCGCGCCGGGCGTCTAGTCGAGCAGGTAGAAAAGCGCGATCGTGTTCGCGGCGAAGACGGTCGCGACGACGACGGTGAGGCGCGTCAGGTTCTTCTCGACGATGTGCTGCCCGCCCTGGGAGGCGGGCGTGAAGCCGAGCCCGCCGAAGCCGGTGTCCCGACCCGAGTGCATGAGCACGAGGAAGATGAGAAACGCGGCGATGATGACGTGGATGACGGCGAGAACCGGCAGCACGCTTCCAGGATAGCTACGGTGCCGCCGTGGAGCCCCGCGAGCGGATCCGCAAACTGCTCGTCCTCGGCGACAACCGCCTGAAGCAAGGAGATGCGGCCCTCCTCGTCAAGGCGCGCGAGAGCTACGAGGAGGCGCTCGCGCTCGCTCGCACGGCCGGCCTCGAGAGCCAGGTCGCGCCGCTCGTCGAGCTCCGGCTCGCCGAGATCGATCGGCTCTCTACGGCTGAAGGCTCGACGAGCGCCTGATCTCGAGCCCGCTCTCGACGCCCACGTGGTCGACCTGGAGCGTCGTGTGGTCGATCCCGAAGCGCTCATGCAGGACGCGCTCGAGCTCTAGCCGGATCCGATGGCAGTCGGCGCCGGGCTCGACGAGGACGTGCGCCGAGAGGGCGGGGAACCCGCTCGTCACCGTCCAGACGTGGACGTCGTGGGCGTCCACGACGCCGGGGTGCTCCGCGATCGCGCGCCCGACGTGCGCCGGCGGCGCCGACGCGGGCGCGCCCTCGAGGAAGATCCGGCCCGATTCCTTCACGAGCGACCAGGCCGCGAAGAGCATGAGGACGGCGACCCCGAGCGACGCGATCGGGTCGAAGCGGTCCCACCCGGTGACCGCGATCAGCCCGGCGGCGACCGCGGTGCCCACGAACGCGGCGAGGTCGGTGGCGACGTGCAGATAGGCCCCGCGCACGTTGAGGCTGTCGCGCCGTGCACGCGCGAGCAGAGCGACGACGACCAGGTTGACCGCGATGCCCGCGAGCGCGACGACCGCGACGAGGCCTGCCGCCACCTCGGGCGGATCGAGCAACCTTCGCACCGCCTCGTACACGATCCACAGAGCGATGAGGACGAGCGTGACCCCGTTCGCCTGAGCGGCGAGGATCTCGGCGCGCCCCAGCCCGAACGTCCAACGCCCTTGCGGCGGCTGCGAGGCCGCCCAGGCGGCGACGAGCGCAAGAGCGAGCGCGGCCGCATCCGTGAGCATGTGGCCGGCGTCGGCAAGCAGGGCGAGCGAGCTCGCGAGGATGCCCGCGACGACCTCGACGACCATGAAGCCGAGGATGAGCGCGAGCGAGACGGCGAGGAGCGGTCGGTCGGCGGCGGCGCTCCGCCGCAGGTGGCCGTGGTCGTGAGCGTGCATCGCGCTCAT
>DASZKB010000071.1:0-10110 GCA_035947475.1 Gaiellaceae bacterium
GCCGCCTGGCGCGAGCAGCTGAAGGAGGTGGAGGGGAATGCGGAGCTCGTTGCAGAGCGCCTCGCAGCAAGGCAGGAGTGACCACGTCCCCGTCCTCGTCGACGAGGTTCGAGGGCTGCTCGCGCTTCGTCCCGGCGAGACCGTCGTCGACGCGACCTTCGGGGCGGGCGGGCACGCCTCCGCGCTCTGCGAGGAGCTGCGGGGCGACGGCCGCTTCGTCGCGATCGACCGCGACCCCGCCGCGCGCGGCTACTTCGAGCGCTTTCGCGGCAGGTGCGCGGTCCAGGCGCGCTTCCTCCGCGGCGACTTCGCCACGGTGCTCGGCCAGCTGGCCGAGAACGACTTCCAGGCAGACGCGATCCTCTTCGATCTCGGCGTCTCGAGCATGCAGATCGACCGTCCCGAGCGCGGCTTCTCCTACGCGGTGGACGCGCCGCTCGACATGCGGATGGACCCGAACGCGCCTCGCTCGGCCCGCGACCTCGTGAACGAGGCCGACGAGCGCGAGCTCGCGGCCGTGTTCCGCCGCTACGGGGAGGAGCGCTTCGCGCGCCAGATCGCGCGCGCGATCGTGCAGCGCCGGCGCGAGCGCCCGTTCGAGCGGACCGGCGAGCTCGTGGACACGGTCAAGGGCGCCATCCCTGCCCCGCGACGCTTCGGTGACGGCCATCCGGCCAAGCGGGTGTTCCAGGCGCTCCGCATCGCCGTCAACGAGGAGCTCGACGCGCTCGAGCATGCGCTTCCCGCCGCCGTCCGGCTGCTCCGCCCGGGCGGCCGTATCGCCGTCGTGAGCTTCCACTCGCTCGAGGACCGGATCGTGAAGCGCTTCTTCGCCGCCCAGGCGAAAGGATGCGTGTGTCCGCCGGAGCTTCCGGTCTGCGTCTGCGGGCGCGAGCCTGCGCTCCGCCTCTTGACGAAGAAGGCCGTCCGGCCGTCGCCCCGCGAGGCGGCCGAGAATCCCCGCTCGGCGTCCGCTCGCCTCCGCGCGGCGGTCAAGACCGCCGAGGCCTGATGGCCTCTCCCGCCGCACGAGCCGAGGTACGCCCCCGGCGGGCGCCCCGGCCGTCCCCGCACCCGCGCCCGGAGCGGCGAACCCGTAAGCCGCCAGCGGCACGCCCTCGCGCGGCCCGCGCGCCGCAACGTCGCGTCGCCGGAGGCGTCGCGTGGATCGCTGCGGTGGCCGCGCTCTTGGGGGGCATCGTCGCCCTGAACGTGGGCGTCCTTCGCCTCAACATGGAGGTCGAGCGGCTGGAGGAGCGGAAGGCGAAGATCTCGGCTGAGAACCGCGCGCTCGCTTCGGAGCTCTCGAGCGCCGCGGCCGCCTGGCGGATCGAGGCGGTCGCGACGCGGAAGCTCGGCCTCGTACGGGCCGACGACCCCACGTATCTCCACCTTCCGTCGACGAAGCCGTGACGGCGCGGCGCGCGAACAAGCGGATCAGGCTGCTCGTCGCGGTCTTCGCGGGGGTGTTCGCGCTCGCGCTCGCGCGCGCCGGCTGGCTCCAGGCCGCGCGCGGGACGATCTACGACCGCACGGGCGTCGAGCTCGCGATCGGCGAGCGGGCGACCACCGTCTACGCAAACCCGAAGCAGATCCGGGACCCGCGCGCCGTCGCCTCCGCTGCCGCCCGCACGCTCGGCATCGAAGGCGAGCCGCTGGTCGCCGAGCTCGCCGATCGTTCGCGCGGCTTCGTGTACGTCAAGCGCAAGGCCGACCCGGAGCGGGCCGAGGCGCTGCAGCGCATGGGGATCCGCGGGCTCGGGTTCTATCCGGAGGAGCGGCGCAGGTACCCACAGCAGGCGATCGCCGCCGAGGTGGTGGGCTTCGCAGGCGTCGACAACCGCGGGCTGGCGGGCGTCGAGCTCGGGCTCGACCGGCAGCTCGCGGGGGCGGAGGGCGAGAAGACGGTCATCCGCGACCCGTTCGGTCAGGCGCTGCAGGTGGTCGAATCGAAGCCGCCGCGGGAGGGGCGCGACGTCTACCTCACCGTCGACCACTCGCTCCAGGCGCACGTCGAGCGGGTGCTGAGGGACACCGTCTCAACGTGGGACGCGGAGTCCGCGACGGCGGTCGTCATGGATGCCGCATCGGGCGCGATCCTCGCCATGGGGGTCGAGCCGGGCTTCGACGCGAACCGCTTCCCGAGCGTTCCGCGCGACCTGCAGCGAAACCGCGCCGTCACCGACACGTACGAGCCGGGGTCGACGTTCAAGGTCGTCACGATCACGGCCGCGCTCGAGACCGGCCTCGTCTCGCCCTCGACCCCGTTCACCCTTCGCTACCAGATTCGCGTCGCCGACCGCGTGATCCACGACGCCGAGCCGCGCGGGACGGAGCGGATGACCGTGTCGGAGATCCTCTCGCGCTCGTCCAACGTCGGGATCGTCACGCTCGCGCTCTGGCTTGGCAAGGAGCGCCTGAGCGGCTGGACAGAGCGCTTCGGCTTCGGGCAGCCGACGGGAGTCGACTACCCGGGCGAGACGCGAGGCATCGTCCTCCCGCCCGAGCGGTGGTCCGGCTCCACGATCGGCAACGTCCCGATCGGGCAAGGGATCGCGGTCACGCCCTTGCAGATGGCGGCGGCGTACGCGGCGATCGCGAACGACGGCGTCGCCGTCCAGCCGCATCTCGTCGATCGCCTCGAAGGCGATCCGCCCCCGGCTCCTCACCGCCGCCGCGTGATGTCCGCGGAGACGGCGCGCCAGGTGCGGGAGATGCTCGAAGACGTGGTCGAGGAGGGCTCGGGCGTCGAGGCGCAGGTGCCGGGCTACCGGATCGCGGGGAAGACGGGCACCGCGGCCAAGCCGGAGCCGACCGGCGGGTATTCGAAGTCGCGCTACGTCGCCTCGTTCGTCGGGTTCACCCCCGGCGAGCCGCGACTCGTGACGCTGGTGGCGGTCGACGAGCCGAAGGGCGCGATCTGGGGCGGGGTCGTCGCCGCCCCAGCGTTCGCCGAGATCGCGCGCTTCGCGCTCCAGTACTTCGGCATCGGGCCGGACGAGCGTTTCGCGCCTGCCTCGCCGTAAGAGTCTCCCGGTCCGCGACTGCCTCTGTGGCCCTCCGCCTCCAACGCCTCCCGAATCCTTCGATCGATTACACCGCGCGCTCGACGTCCGTTCGGATCTCGTCGGCGAGGCGCTCGGCCTCGACTTCTGGGAACCCCTCGAACACGAGCCTTCCGAGAACCTGCCGTCGGAGGTCGAAGTCCGGCTGGCTGAACGCGTCCGATCCCCACGAGGCCCTAAGCCGCTCTCGACCTTCCTCGTCGAAGAAGGTGAGCCAGACCTCGCGCGAGTCGAACGTTTCGAAAGCCTCGACTTCGAGCCACCCTCGGGACGATTCGTAGATCCGCTTCAACGGCTTCAAGCCTAGAGAGGCGCCGCCCGCGGCGGAAAACCTCAATGCGAAAGCGAAACGCGTGCCCCGTGTAGTGCGAAGAAACAACGAGCAAATCAACACTTTTTTGCGCGTCACGACCGCGGTCGCGACAGGGCCCGATGGTAGACTCGGCCCCATTGAGCTCGATGCCCTGAGGGAGGCCATCCGGCCCGCGCGCACGGTCAACGCGGCCGCCGTCGACATCGCCGACCTCGCCTACGACGCCCGCCGCGTCGCCTCCGGCAGCCTTTTCTTCTGCGTGCCCGGGTTCAAGGCGGACGGCCACGAGTTCGCGCCCGAGGCGGTGGCGCGCGGGGCGGCGGCGCTCGTCGTCGCGCGACCTCTCGACCTGGCCGTGCCGCAGCTCGTCGTCCCCGACGTCCGCGAGGCGATGGCGCTCGCGGCCGACCGCTTCTTCGGCCGCCCGACGCGCGACCTCCAAGTCGTGGGCGTGACGGGGACGAACGGGAAGACAACCACCGCCTTCCTCGTCTACTCGATCCTCGCGGCGGCGGGACGGCGGCCCGGCCTCCTCGGGACGGTCGAGTGTCGCATAGGAGGCGAGCGGAGGCCCGTCGCGAGAACCACGCCCGAGGCGATCGACCTCCAGCGCACCTTGCACGAGATGCTCGCCGCCGGCGACCGAAGCTGCGCGCTCGAGGCGACCTCGCACGCCTCGGAGCTTCGACGCCTCGTGGGCGTCCGGTTCGCCGCGCTCGTGTTCACGAACCTCTCCCAGGACCACCTCGACTTCCACGGCACGCTCGAGCGCTACTTCGACGCGAAGCGGCGTCTCTTCGTGGAGCCGGACGTGGACGGTCGGCTGCCGCCGGCGGCCGTCAACGTGGGCGACCCGTACGGTCGGCGCCTCGGCCAGGAGCTTGCAACGCTCGGCGCGCCATTCGTGACGTTCGCGCTCGAAGGCGACGCCGACGTGCGGGCGGACGAGCTCGAGCTCACGCCGGCGGGGGCGCGCTTCGCGGCGGCGGGCATCCGTCTCGAGACCCGCCTGCGCGGCCGCTTCAACGTCGAGAACGTGCTCGGGGCGGTCGCCGCCGCTCGGCTCCTCGGCGTGGAAGACGGCGCGATCGCGGCCGGCGTCGCGAGCCTGACCGGTGTCCCGGGTCGCTTCGAGGCGGTCGACGAGGGGCAACCCTTCACGGTGCTCGTCGACTACGCGCACACTCCCGAGGCGCTCGCGAACGTCCTCGTCGCGGCGCGCCGGATCACGCGCGGGCGGCTCGTCTGCGTCTTCGGTTGCGGCGGAGACCGCGACCGCGGCAAGCGGCCGCTCATGGGAGAGCTCGCGACGCGGCTCGCCGACCGCGCAGTCGTGACCTCGGACAATCCTCGCAGCGAGGACCCCGACGAGATCATCGCCGAGATCGTGGGGGGCACGCACGGCGACGTGACCGTGGAGCGGGACCGGGCCGCCGCGATCCGCCTCGCGCTCGAGGGCGCGGAAGACGGCGACGTCGTCGTGATCGCCGGCAAGGGGCACGAGCAGGGACAGGAGTTCGCCGACCGCACGATCCCGTTCGACGATCGGGAGGTCGCCCGGGAGGCGCTCCGGCGGCTCGCGACGGGCGCGGCGGCATGATCCCCCTCGCGCTCGACGACCTGCGCGCGCTCGCGCTCGGGAGCCTCGACGCCGACGCCGAAACGGACGCCGTGACGGGCGTCGAGATCGACTCGCGGCGCGTGAAGGGCGGCGATCTGTTCGTCGCCGTCGGCCGGGGCGTCGAATACGTCGCCGACGCGCGGGGAAGAGGTGCCGCCGCCACGCTCGTTCCGGACGACGCGTTCGCCGCTCTGGCCGCGATCGCGAAGGCGGTGCGGGCGAAGAGCGACGCCCGGGTGGTCGCGGTCACGGGCTCGACCGCGAAGACGTCGACGAAGGACATCCTCGGCGCCCTCTGCGCGCCGCACGCGCGCACGGTCGTGGCCGAGGGGAGCCAGAACAACGAGATCGGCCTTCCGCTCACGCTTTGCCGCCTCGAGGAGGACACGGAAGTCGCCATCGTCGAGATGGGGATGCGCGGCCTCGGCCAGATCGCGGAGCTCTGCGAGGTGGCGCGGCCCGACATCGGGATCATCACGCGCATCGGACCCGTGCACCTCGAGCTCCTCGGGGCGGTCGAGCGAGTCGCCAAGGCGAAGGCGGAGCTGATCGAGTCCCTCCCACCGGGGGGCACCGGCGTCGTCCCGGCGGCCGAGCCCCATCTCGAGCCGTACCTTCGCCGGGACGACATCCGCCTCGTCCGCGTCGGGGAGGGCGGAGACGTCACGCTCCGGTCTTTCTCGCCTCTCGGCGACCGCTCGCTCGTCGAGGCGAACGTGCTCGGGCGCGTCGTCACGATCGAGTTCGCGTTCACCGCCCGCTACAACGCGCTCAACGCGCTGGCGGCCCTCGCCGCGTATCAGGCCCTCGGCCTTCCCCTCGAGGGGGCGCAGGCTGGCGCGGGGAACGTCCGCCTCTCGCGGTGGCGCGGCGAGGAGGTGCCGCTCCCGGGTGAAGGGCTCCTCATCAACGACTCCTACAACGCGAACCCGCTCTCGATGGTGGCCGCGCTCGAGCACCTGGCCGACCGGGCCGAAGGCCGGCGCAAGGTGGCGGTGCTCGGCGACATGGCGGAACTCGGCCCCGACGGCCCGGCCTACCATCGCGAGGTCGGGGCGGCGGCGGCGCGCACCGGCGTCGAGGTCCTCGTCGGGATCGGGCCGCTCGCGCGGGGCTACCTCGAAGGCGCGCGTCGCGTCCGCGAGACCCGCTGGGCCCCCGATGTCGACGGCGGGCTTGCCGCCCTGCGTGACGCCCTCCGACCCGGCGACTGCGTCCTCGTGAAAGGCTCGCGCGCGATGGGTCTCGAGGCGATCGCCGAGGCGCTCGCCGTCGTCGCGGCGTAGCCGATGGTCAAGGTCCTCCTCGCCGGCATCGTCGCAATGGTCATCTCGATCGCGGCGGGTCCGAAGTTCATCGAGTTCCTGCGCCGCCACGAGTTCGGGCAGCACATCCGCGAAGAGGGGCCTCAGGGCCACCACACGAAGCAGGGCACGCCCACGATGGGTGGTCTCCTCATCATGCTCGCGATGGCCGTCCCGTTCCTCGTCTTCTCCGAGCGCGAGGCGCCCGCGCTCACCGTCTTCTTCGTCGCGCTCGGGTGCGGCTTCATCGGCTTCCTCGACGACTGGGCGAAGGTGTCGCGCCGCCGCTCGCTCGGCCTGGCGGGACGGTGGAAGCTGCTCCTCCTCGCCGCGATCACCGCCGTGATCGTCGTCGTCGCGTACGAGCTCGACCTCAAGACAGACGTCTACGTGCCGCTCATCCAGATCAACGTGCCGCTCTCGTACGGCTGGTACGCGCTCCTCTTCTTCCTGATCGCCGGCGCTGCGAACAGCGTGAACCTGACGGACGGGCTCGACGGGCTCGCGGCCGGGACGGCGACGATCGCGCTTCTCACGTACACGGCCATGAGCGTCGTGGCCTACCTCGTGAGCCGGCGGGAGGGGACGCCCTCCGCGGAAGACCTGGACCTCGCCATCCTCGGCGCCGCGCTCATCGGCGCCTCGATCGGATTCCTCTGGTACAACGCCTTCCCCGCCGACGTCTTCATGGGGGACACCGGGTCGATGGCGCTCGGCGGCTCGCTCGCCGCCTTCGCCGTGATGACGAAGACGGAGGCTCTCCTCGCCCTCATCGGCGGCATCTTCGTTCTCGAGGCGCTCTCCGTGATGCTTCAGGTCGTCGCGTTCAAGTGGAGCGGCAAGCGGGTTCTTCTCATGGCTCCCCTCCACCACCACTTCGAGATGAAGGCCTGGTCGGAGACCAAGATCATGGTGCGCTTCTGGATCGCCGCCGCGATCTTCTGCGCTTGTGCGTTCGTCCTCTACTACCTGGAATTCTCGCGGTTCGCCGCCTAGGCGCGCGCTCGTCTACGGGCTAGCGCGGGCGGGGCAGGCAGCCGCGCTCGCGCTCACGCGGCGGGACGTGTCCGTGGTCGGCGTCGACGCGAACGCCGGCCTCGACGTCGGGAGGCTTCGCGAGGCGGGCGTCGAAGTGGTGCTCGGCGCGGAGGACGCCGCGCCTCTCGACGTGGACCTGCTCGTCAAAAGCCCCGGGGTACGAAGCGACGCGCCGCTCGTCGCGGCTGCGCGCGAGCGGGGCGTCGCGGTCTGGAGCGAGGTCGAGCTCGGCTTTCGGCTCATCCCGAACCCCGTCGTAGGCGTCACGGGGACGAACGGGAAGACCACGACGAGTGAGCTCCTCGGCGCCATCTTCAGGGCGGCGGGGCGTCCCGTCGAGGTGGCGGGGAACGTGGGGCGGCCGCTGACCGCGCTGGACGGGCGCCTCGACGAGCGGGCGTGGATCGTCTGCGAGGTCTCGAGCTTCCAACTCGAGGACATCGCGGAGTTCCGGCCTAGGATCGGCGTCCTCCTCAATCTCGCGCCCGACCACCTCGACCGCCACGGCACGGTGGAGGCGTACGCGGCGGCGAAACTGCGGCTCTTCGAGAACCAGACGCAGGAGGACTTCGCCGTGGTCCCGCGCGGCTTCCCGCCCGTCCCGGGTCGCGCGCGGCGCGTCGAGTTCCGGGCCGACGACAACGTTCCGGCCGAGCCTCACATCCCGGGCGCGCACAACCGCGAGAACGCTGCCGCCGCGACCGCGGCGGCACGGGCGGCGGGGATCGGCGACGACGCGATCGCCGAGGCGCTCCGGACGTTTCCGGGCGTCCCTCACCGCCTCGAGCTCGTCCGCGAGCTCGGCGGCGTTCGCTTCGTGAACGACTCGAAGGCGACGAACCCCGACGCGGCCGAGCGCGCGCTCGCCTCCTATCCGCCGCGGACGATCCGGGTCATCCTCGGCGGCAGCCGCAAGGGCTCCTCTTATGCGGCGCTCGCGGACCGCGCGCGCGAGGCGGGCGTTCTGCGCGCCTACCTGATCGGCGAGGCGGCTTCCGACGTCGCTGACGCGCTCCGGGAAGCGGGCGTCGATTTCGCCTACTCCGGCGACCTCGAGACCGCCGTCGGCCGCGCCTACGAGGACGCCGCGCCGGGTGAGGTCGTCCTTCTCTCGCCCGCGTGCGCGAGCTTCGACCAGTTCCGCGACTTCGAGGACCGCGGCGACCGCTTCCGGGCGCTCGTGAAGGCGCTGTGAGACCCAGCCGAAACCAGCTCGAGTACCACCTCCTCGTCCTCGTGACGCTGGGACTGGTCGCCTTCGGGCTCGTCATGGTCTACAGCGCGAGCTCGGCGCGCGCGATGCTCGCCGCGGGAGATCCGGCGTACTTCCTGAAGAGGCAGGCTGTCAACGCGGTGGTGGGATTGGCCGTTCTCGTCGTCCTCTCGCGGCTCGACCTGCGCGTCCCCCGGCGCCTCGCGGGCCCGCTCCTTGCCACGAGCGTCGCCCTCCTCGTCGCGGTGCTCGTCGTCGGCACCTCGGTGAAGGGGGCGAGGCGCTGGATCGGCGTCGGCGTCTTCGAGTTCCAGCCGTCCGAGCTAGCCAAGCTCGCTCTCGCGCTCTGGATCGCGGCCCTCCTCGCAAGCCGTCCGCCGCCGCGCTCGCTCGCGGAGGTCGTCCGCCCGGTCGGGCTGGTGGCCGCGGTCGTGTGCGCGCTCATCCTCGTCGAGCCCGACCTCGGGACGGCCATCGCGATCGCGATCATGGTGGCGGCGATGCTCGTCGTGGCCGGGACGCCGCTTCGCGTCCTCGCCGGCGGCGGCGCGATCGCCGTCGTCGGCGCCCTCGCCGCGATCTGGATCGAGCCGTATCGCCGCGCCCGCGTCATGAGCTTCCTCGACCCGTGGAGCGACGCCGAGGGGGCGGGGTTCCAGACGGTGCAGGCGATGATCGCGCTCGGCTCCGGCGGGCTCTTCGGCGTGGGGCTGGGCGAGAGCGTGCAGAAGGCGAACTACCTCCCCGAGGCCTCGACCGACATGATCTTCGCGATCGTCGGTGAGGAGCTCGGCCTCGTGGGCGCGGCCGCTGTCATCGCCGCCTTCGCGGTGTTCGGCTACGCCGGCTTCAACGTCGCGCTGCGGACCGCGGACCCGTTCAAGAAGTGCCTCGCGGCCGGGCTGACGTCGCTCGTCTGCGGGCAGGCGGCGGTCAACCTCTGCGCCGTCCTCGGGCTCGCGCCTCTCACCGGGATCCCGCTCCCGTTCGTGAGCTACGGCGGGTCGAGCCTCGTCGTCACGCTCGGCTCGGTGGGGCTCCTCCTTAACATCGCCGTCAACCATGGCGTCGACGCAGCTCTCGTGCGTGATCGCGGCGGGCGGGACGGCCGGCCACGTGCTTCCCGCGCTGGCGATCGCCGAGTCGCTGCGCGGGCGCGACGTCGGCGTGACGTTCGCCGGACGGCCTGACGGGATCGAGGCGCGGCTCGTCGCCGAGGCGGGGTTCGAGCTCGACGCGTTCCGCGTGCGCGGGTTCCCGCGCCGGCCGGGGCTCGCCCTCGCGCGCGCGGAGCGACTCGGCGATCGCGAGCGCGGGCAGCACGTGGCCGGCCGTCCCGCCCGCCGCGATTACGCACGAGAGCCGCGTCGACGCCATGGTTGACGGCGATGTTAAGGAGGAGCCCGACGGAGCCGAGCGCGACGACGAGGCTCGACCGGCCATAGCTCACGAACGGGAGCGGGATCCCGGTCAACGGCGCGAGCCCGAGGACGGCGCAGAGGTTGACCGCCGCCTGCCCGCAGACGAGCGACGTCAGCCCGGCTGCGAGGCACTTC
>DASZKB010000072.1:0-8004 GCA_035947475.1 Gaiellaceae bacterium
AAGCGTCGACGCCGGCAACCTCTATCGCGTCCTGCGCGCGCTCGAAGAGGAGGGAATCGTGCGCTCGGAGTGGAACGCCGAGCTTCCCGGCCCCGCGAAGCGGACGTACGAGCTCACGGAGGACGGCGCGCGCCTCCTCGACCGCTGGGCGGACGCTCTTCGCGAGACGCGACAGCGGATCACGGGCTTTCTGGAGCGCTACGAAGAGGGGAGGAGGTGACCATGCACGGACGCTACCGCCACCGGTACGGGCGAGGGTGCGGCCCCGGCTTCGGCCCGCGGCGCTACCCGAACCGCGAGGAGTGGCTGCGGGCGCTCGAGGAGTACCAGAAGGACCTCGAGCAGGAGGTCGCGGACATCGACGACCTGATCCGCAGGCTCCGCGAGGAGCGGAAGGAGGGCCAGGGCGAGACGGCGACGGTTTAGCCGCTACTCGTACTGGAGCGCCTGGAGAACGTTGAGGCGCGCCGCCCGCCGCGCGGGCACGATCGCCGCCACGACGCCGACGATCACCGCCACGATCGCGAAGACAACGAGCTGCGAGCCCGGCACCTCGAAGCGCACGTCGAACTCCTGGAGCGCGCGCGTGACGAGCGCTGCGAGGAAGATCCCGAGCGGCAGCCCGAGCGCGGCGCCGATGAGCGCCGTGATCACGCTCTCGTGACGAACCATCCGCCGGACCTGCCGGCGCGTCATCCCGACTGCGCGGAGCATCCCGACCTCGCGCGTCCGCTCGAAGACGGAGAGGACGAGCGTGTTCACCATCCCGAACACGCTCACGATGACGGACAGGGCGAGCAGCACGTAGAGCATGATCAGGAACCGGTTGAAGTCCTCGTCCTGCTTGTCGATCCACTGCCCCCGCGTCCGGACCACCGCGTCCGGATAGTCGGCGACGGCCTGCTCGAGGGATCGGCTCGTCTCCGGGGTGGGATCGCCCGGGACGTTGATGAACGTGAACTGGTTCCGCGGCCGGTCGTAGAGGCGGTCGAACGTCGCCGTCGCGATGCTGACGCTCCCCAGGATCGGATAGAACGGCGGCGGCTCGTAGATCCCCATGACCTCGATCTCGAGCTTCTGATTCGAGCTGGACACGAGCGTCGTCCGGTCGCCGACGGCGAGATCGTGCTCCTCAGCGAAATCCGCGTCGACGATGGCGCCGTTGGAGCCGAGTCGCCCCAGGACGTCGGCCGAGCCCTGCTGCCATTCGAACCGGTACGCCTGCTCGATCGAGCCCTCGTCGATCCCCGTGACGTACCCCGCCGCGCCCGCGACCTTGCCGAGGTCCGAGCGCACGTCCGTCACGAGCTCCTCGTCCGGCGCAGCCCTGGCCGCCTCGCCGGCCTCGGCGACGAAGGGGGTGAAGCCGTCCTGGGACGTGATCACGTAGTCGGCGATGACCTGGTCCTCGATCGCGCCGCGGTTCGACGCCTTCATCCCGTTCGCCAGCACGGCGACGAACGTCACGAGGGCGATTCCGATCATGAGCGCCGCGGCGGTGGCTGCCGTGCGGCCGGGGTTGCGGATCGAGTTCCCGCGCGCGAGCCTGCCGGCCGCCCCGCCGATCTGTCGCGCCGGCCAGCCGACGAGGGCGGCGAGCGGCCGGACGAGACGTGAAGACAGCATCGCGACGCCCGTGAAGAGAAGGAGCACGCCCGCTGCGATAAAGAGCAGGCGGGGCTCGGTGGCGAGCTCGTCCTTGAACATCGCGTAGCCGAGGAGCCCGAGCGCCAAGGCGAGGAGAACGAGCGCCACGAAGGGCGCGAGCGGCGCGAGCCGCGACCGCGGAAGGGCGGCTCCCTCGCGCACGGCTGCGATGGGAGGCACGCGGGTGGCGCGAATGGCGGGGAAGAGGCCGGCCAGCAGCGTGATCGCGATGCCGACGACGAGCGACACGACGATCGTCCGCGTCGCGAACACCGTTTCCGTCGTCGGAAGTTGCAGGCCCAGGACCCGGAAGAGAGCGTTCAAACCCTTCGCGAGCGCAAGGCCGGCGAAGAGCCCGATCACCGACGCGAGCGCTCCGATCGTCAGCGCCTCGAGGATCACCGAGCCGAGCACCTGACGCCGCGACGCGCCGATCGTCCTCAGCGTCGCGAACTCCCGCGTCCGCTGGGCGACGGTGATCGAGAGCGTGTTGAAGATGACGAACGCGCCGACGAAGAGCGCGATGCCGGCGAAGGCGAGGAGGAAATACTCGATGAACTGCGTGAACTCGCTGATCTCGTCCTTGTCGTCCTGGGCCTCGGCTACCCCGGACCGCACCTGGGCCGTGGGCGGAAGAACCGGGTCGATCGCGCTCATCAGCTCGGCGCGCGTGACGCCTTCGCGGCCCGCGACGGATATCTCGTCGACCTGTCCCTCGCGGTGGAGGAGCTTCTGGGCGGTCCGGAACTCCCACACCGCGAACGTCGCCGTCCCGAGGGAGCTGACGTCGCCGAAGCGGGCGATCCCGGTCAGCGTGAACTCCTGAACGGGCTCGTGGCTTGCGATCCTGACTCGGTCACCGACTTCGTAGCCCTCTCGGTCGGCCGTGCCTGCGTCGATGACCACCTCGTTCGGCGAGCGCGGGTAGCGCCCCGACTCGAGCGTGAGCGGGTTGAAGCGCTCGTAGCCGGGGCTGGTGTCCACTCCGAAGCCGAGGCTCGGCGCGCCCTGCGTGTTGATCGCCTTGCCGTCCTTCCCGATGATCTTCGTGGCCGTCTCTTCGTAGACGCCCCCCATCGCGAGCTCGACCTCGGGCACGGCGCGCACGCGCTCGACGAGGCGCTCAGGGATCGGCGGCGTCGGCGACGTGAGGCCCTGGAAGCTGATGTCGGCGCCCTTGCCGCTCACGACGACGTCGGTGCCGGCGTACGACTCGTCGAAGATCTCCGAGAACGCACGGTCGATCGTGTCGGTGATGACGTACGTGCCGCTGATCATTGCGACGCCGAGGACGATCGCGAGCGCGGTGAGCGTGGCGCGCAGCTTCCGTCCCGCTAACCCCTTGAGCGCGACCGCGATCACGCCGCGGTCAGCTCCTCGAGCGTGCGCAGGATGTCCTGCGACGAGCATTCCCGGAGCTCCCTGACAACCCTGCCGTCGACGAGGAAGAGGACGCGCCCCGCGATCGCGGCTGCGGCGGGATCGTGGGTCACCATCACGGTCGTCTGGCCGTAGGTCGCGACCGAGTCGCGCAGTAGCTCGAGAATCTCGCCGCTCGTCTTCTGGTCGAGGTTCCCGGTCGGCTCGTCGGCGAAGACGACGGTCGGCTTCGAGACGAGGGCGCGCGCGATGGCGACCCGCTGCTGCTGCCCGCCGGAGAGCTCGGCGGGCCGGTGCGTGCGGCGGTCGCCGAGGCCCACCTTGTCGATGACCTCATCCACCCAGCCGCCGTCGCGCTTGTGGCCCGCGAGCTCGAGCGGCAGGACGATGTTCTCTTCCGCCGTCAGCATCGGGAGCAGGTTGAAGAACTGGAAGACGAAGCCGATGTGGCGGCGCCGGAGCTTCGTGAGGTCGGTGTCGCCGAGCTTCGCGATGCTCGTTCCGTCCAGGAAGACATCGCCCGACGTCGGCCGGTCGAGGCCGGCGAGGATGTGCATGAGCGTCGACTTGCCCGAGCCGGAGGGGCCCATGATTGCCGTCAGCTCGCCGCGCCCCACGTCGAGCGAGACGCCGCGCAGCGCCTCGACGGCCGCGTCGCCCTCGCCGTAGCGGCGCGTCACCTCCCGCGCGCGCACGGGAGCCTCCGATGTCCTCTCGGCTTCCACCACCCTCGCCCGTTGACGAGGATACGAAAATGGACGCGCGTGGGGGTGCGGGACCGTCGCCGTGGTGGCGCCGCGGCGTCCTGTACCAGGCGTACCCGCGTTCGTTCGCCGACTCGAACGGTGACGGGATCGGGGACTTAGCCGGGATCGTCTCGCGCCTCGGCTACCTCGAGTGGCTCGGGGTCGACGGCCTCTGGCTCAACCCGACGATGCCCTCGCCGAACGCCGACTGGGGCTACGACGTGGCCGACTACTGCGACGTCCACCCCGATCTCGGGACGCTCGGCGACCTCGATCGCCTCGTGGGGGAGGCGGGAGCGCGTGGGATCCGCCTCCTCCTCGACCTCGTCCCCGCGCACACGAGCGACCGCCACCCGTGGTTCCTCGAGTCGCGGTCAGCCCGTGACGCACCCCGGCGGACGTGGTACGTATGGGCTGACCCGCAGGCCGGAGGCTTGCCCCCGAACGACTGGGAGTCGACCTTCGGCGGCCCGGCCTGGACGCTCGACGAGCGCACCGGGCAGTACTACCTCCACCACTTCCTCGCCGAGCAGCCCGACCTCAACTGGCGAACCGAGGCGGTTCGTGAGGCGTTCGACCGGATCCTCCGCTTCTGGTTCGACCGCGGGATCGCCGGGTTTCGAATCGACGTGGCGCACCAGATCGTCAAGGACCTCGAGCTGCGCCTGGACGTCGCCGCCACGCACGATGTCCTCCGGGGCTGGCGCCGTCTGGCGGACGCGCACGAGCCGCGCCGGATCCTCCTCGGCGAGACGTACGTCCTCTCGGTCGAGGACCTGGCGGCGTTCTACGGGACGGGGGAGGACGAGCTCGACCTCGCCCTGAACTTTCCGTTCCTCCTCGCGCCGTTCGAAGCCGGCGCCCTGCAGGAGCTCGTCGAGACGACGGAGAGGCTCATCCCGTCGGCCGCGTGGCCGGTCTGGGCGCTCTCGAATCACGACCACGTGCGCTTCCCGACGCGCTGGTGCGACGGCGACGAGGGCCGCGTCCGCTGCGCGCTCCTCGCCCTCCTCACGCTGCGGGGAACGCCCATCCTCTACTACGGCGACGAGCTCGGGATGGAGGAGACCGCAGTTCCGCCCGCCCGGGTTCGAGACGCTGCCGGTCGCGACGGCGCGCGCACGCCGATGCCGTGGAGCGGCGAGCGTGGAGCGGGCTTTACGGCTCCGGACGCCGAGCCGTGGCTTCCGTTCGGCGACCACGAGCGGCGCAACGTGGAGGCTCAGCGGTCCGACCCCGACTCCCCGCTACGGCTCTGCCGCGACCTGATCACGCTCCGAGGCGAGTTCGTCGACGCTCCGTACGAGCCCGTCGTCGCCCCGCCGGGCGTCTGGGTGTGGCGGCGCGGCGAGCGCGTTCTCGTGGCCCTGAACATGAGCGACGCCGAGGCGGCGGTGACCGGCGTTCACGGGGCGGTCCGCATCGCGACCGACCGCGCGCGCGACGGCGAGCGCGTCGACGGCCATCTCGAGCTCGGCCCCTGGGAGGGGGCAGTCGTTGCGCGCTAGAACGGTCGCCGCGCTCTACGACGTGCACGGCAACCTTCCCGCCCTCGAGGCCGTCCTCCGGGAGGTCGGCGCGCTCCGGCCCGAGCTCGTGGTCGTCGGCGGAGACGTCGCGCTCGGGCCGAGGCCGCGCGAGACGTTGGAACGCCTGCGCGCGCTCGGCGAGACGGTGCGGTTCGTCCGCGGGAACGCCGACCGCGAGGCCGCGGACGGCTCGGGGGAGCACGGCGGCGCGTGGGTGGCCGAGCGCTTGACCGTCGAGCAGCGCGACTTCCTCGGCGGGCTCCCGCTCACGGAGCAGGTCGAGGTCGACGGGCTCGGGCGGGTCGTCTTCTGCCACGCCACCCCGCGAAGCGACGAGGAGATCGTGACGCGCGTGACGCCCGAAGACCGGCTCGGTGAAGCTCTCGACGGCGTCGAGGCGGACGTCGTCGTCTGCGGGCACGTGCATGTCCGCTACGACCGGACGGTCGCCGGCACGCGCGTTGTGAACCCCGGCAGCGTCGGGTTGCCCTACGAGGGCGAACCGGGCGCGTACTGGGCGCTGCTCGGCCCTACGGTCTCGTTCCGGCGGGCCGAGTACGACGTTCCGGCGGCGGTCGAGTCGATCCGCGCCAGCGGCTTTCCCGGCGCTGAGGAGATGTTCGTTGAGGCGCTGCTCGCGCCTCTGCCTCCCGGTGAGGTGACGGAGTACTTCGAGCGCATGGCGACCGCGCGGGCCTAGCGGTCGCCGGCGACGAAGAACGCGACGGCCGCCGCAACGTACGCCAGCACGAGCGCAGCGCCGCGCGCCCGGCTCGAGCGTCCCTGAAAGAGGAGCGCGAAGGCGAGGACCACGGAGCCTCCGAGGACGGCGATCTCGACCTGGCGGAAGGAGAGCGCGAGCGGGTCGATCAGCCAGGCGAGCAGCGCGACGGCCGGAACGAGGAAGACCGCCACCTGCGCGCTCGAGGCGAGCGCGATCTCGGCCGCGAGCTTGATGCGACCCCGGTAGGCGACGACCACGGCGCCGCCGTGCTCGGCCGCGTTCCCGACGATCGCCACGATCACGGCGGCGACGAAGAAGTCGCTGAGATGGGCGCGCTCGGCGAACGTCTCCAGCGTGTGCACGAGCGTCTCGGCGACGAACGCCGTGATGACCGTTGCAGCCGCCAAGACGCCGATCGCGACCTTGAGCGGCCATGGGTGACCGATCTGCTCGTCGGGCGCAGGCTCCGAGGTGTGCAGCTCGTGGTGGCGGCGGAGCGCGAACCAGGTGACGGCCACGTACACGAGGAGCAGAGCGATCGAGACGGGGAGCGAGAGGGCGACGAGCGAGTCCCGCTCGGGATCGCCGCTCCAGCCGGGGATCGCGGGCACGAGGAAGAGAAGCGTCGCGAGCGCGACCAGGCCGAGCGACACGAACGTCGACTCGCGGTCGAGCTCGCCCCGGCCGCCGAAGAGAAGCGAGAACCCGAGGACGAGGAGCAGGTTGCCGACGACGCTTCCGGTGAGCGAGCCGCGGACGACCTCCGTCAGGCCCGCCGAGACGGCGAAGAGCGCGATGATGAGCTCGGGCGCGTTTCCGAACGTGGCGTTCAGGAACCCGCCGATCCCCGGGCCGACGTGGTGGGCCGCTTCCTCGGTGGCGACGCCGATGAGCCACGCGAGCGGCACGAGCGCGATCGCGGCGAGGACGAAAAGCGTCGTGTCGCCGATCCCGATGAAGCTCAACGCGATGACGATCGGCCCGAGAGCCAGCGATGCCCAGAGGATTTTGCGCGCCAAGGCGCGGATACCCTAGTCCCTCGTGCTGCGGGCGGTCCTCTTCGACTACGGCGACACCCTCTTCCACTTCGAGTACGACGAGGAGCTCCTCGAGGCGGGCTGGGAGGCGGGGCTCGCCGCCATCGGCCGCGAAGACCTCCCGCACCCTTCCGAGACGGCGGCCCGCTTCCGTGAACGCTTCCTGCCGCTCCTTTGGATTCCCGATTCCGTGGATGAGATCGAGTACCCCGGCCTCGTGCGCGAGCTCCTCGCGAGCTTCGGCGCCTAAGTGAGCGACGAGGAGCTCGCCCGCTTCCTCGAGGCCGAGCACGCGGCATGGAGCCCGGCCCGCCAGCTCGGCGCCCAGACTCACGCCCTCCTCGACAGCCTTCGCGACCGCGGGCTCATGACCGCGCTCGTCTCGAACGCGTTCGACCCAGGCTGGCTCCTTCGGAACGACCTCGAGCGCATGGGTCTCGCCCAGCGCCTCGACCTCGCCGTCTTCTCGTCCGAGGTGGGCAAGCGCAAGCCGCATCCGTCGATCTTCGAGGCCGCCCTCGGTCCGCTCGGCGTCGAGCCGCAGGACGCCTTGTTCGTCGGGGACAGCCTCTACCACGACGTCGGTGGCGCGAGCGCCCTCGGGATGATGACCGTGCAGGCGCTCTGGTTCCGGGCGGATGACGACGACCGGGGGATCGAGCCGGATCACGAGGCGTTCACGCCGATGGACGTCTTGAACGTCGTCCGGCGGCTTCGCGACGAGACGTAGCCACCCGGCTCGCTACCGCGTCTCGCGGCCCCTGTCAAGTCTTGCGGCCGTCATGGGCGTTGAACAGAATCCGGGCCGTGGAGAGTGGAACGTCGGTGGGGAGAGAGCTTCCGCTTCGCCCGCATCACGAGATGGAGTGCCGCCGCTGCGGCGTCCACTGCGACAAGGTCGTCTACCCCGCCGCCTGCGTCGAGCGGGCGTGCCCGTTCCT
>DASZKB010000073.1:0-3896 GCA_035947475.1 Gaiellaceae bacterium
GCGCCGGTGTCGGCGGAGGAGGAGCTCCGGCGGGTCGTGCCCGTGCTCGAGGCGGTCGCACATGAGCTTCCGATCTCGATCGACACGTCGAAGGCGGAGGTCGCGCGACGGGCGATCGAGCTCGGCGCGGTCATGGTGAACGACGTGACGGCGCTTCGCGGCGATTCCGAGCTCGCCGGCGTCGTCGCCGACTCGGGCGCGTACCTCTGCCTCATGCACATGCTCGGCGCCCCGCGCACGATGCAAGAAGATCCGCGTTACGAGGACGTGGTCTCCGAGGTCGCGGCTTTTCTCGAGGAGAGGCTTGCCTTCGCGGTCGACGCCGGCGTTCCGGAGGAGCGGATCTGCCTCGACCCCGGCATCGGGTTCGGAAAGACGGTCGACCACAACCTCGAGCTCATCGCGCGCCTCGACGAGATCCGCGCGCTCGGACGTCCGGTACTCGTGGGCGCCTCGCGTAAGCGGTTCACCGGCCGGATCCTGGGTGACGCGGACGCACTCACGGGCCCCCTCTCCGTCGCGCTCGTCATGACCGTGCTCGCGTACCAGCGCGGGGCGGCCCTCTTCCGCGTCCACGACGTGCGCCCGCACGTCGAGGCGCTGAAAGCCGTCCAGGCCGTCGAAGGGGTGACAGAACGGGCGACGTCGTAATCGAGGTTCACGGCCTCGAGCTCTTCGGGCGCCACGGAGCGACCGAAGGCGAGAGGGAGCGCGGGCAGCGGTTCCTCTTCGACCTCGACCTCGTCGCCGACGACGCGGGCGCGCGCTCGGACGCGCTCACCGACACCGTCGATTACCGCCACGTCGTCGCCTGCGTTCGCGCGGTCTCCGACGGTCGGCCGTTCACGCTTCTCGAGGCCCTCGCCGCCGCCGTCGCCGACGCGCTCCTCGAGCGCTTCCCTCTCTCGCGTGTGCGCGTCCGGGTCCGCAAGCCGGAGGTGCGGCTCGAGGCGCCCGTCGACCACACCGCGGCCACGGTCGAGCGCTCGCGCGCCTGACGCATGACGCGCGCGTACGTCGGCCTCGGCTCGAACCTCGGCGACCGCGAGCGGCACCTCGGAAGCGCGCTCGCCGCTCTCGACGCGCCCGACGTCCGCGTCGTCGCCGTCTCGCGCTTCCGGGAAACCGACCCGGTCGGCTACGTGGATCAGCCGCGCTTCCTGAACGCCGCCGCGCTCGTCGAGACCGAGCTTTCCGCGACCGAGCTCCTCGAACGTCTGCTCGCGGTCGAGCGCTCGCTCGGGCGCGAGCGCACGGGGCCGCGGTACGGCCCGCGGACGATCGACCTCGACCTCCTCCTCTACGGCGGCGAGCGGATCGACCAGCCCGGCCTCACCGTGCCGCACCCTCGCCTCGCCGAGCGGAGGTTCGCGCTCGAGCCCCTCGCCGAGCTCGATCCCGAGCTCACGCTTCCCGACGGCCGACGCGTGCGAGACCTGCTCAACTCGGCAGTAGAATGAGCGCGATGTCGCACCTCGACGAGCTCGACGAGTACGAGGCGCAGCTCGAGCTGCAGCTGAAGAAGGAGTACACGGCCGTCTTCGGCCTCTTCCGCTACTGCGTCGTGACGCAGGACTCGACGTACCTCTGCAACACGCTCGACCTCAAGGTCCTTCCGCAGTCGAGCTACCCGTTCTTCCACCTGACGATGGAGGACGTCTGGGTCTGGGACAAGAACCGGCCGTCGCGGATCATCCCGCGCGCCGAGGTCTACACGTCGAGCGACGTCACGATCGAGGAGCTGCGCGGCGAAGGTGAGGGGCCGGCCCTCACTCCCGAGACGCTCGCCGAGAAGCTCGGCGAGACGCTCTCGGGCGACGACGAGCTCTCGTAGCTCCTAGCCCCTCATGTTGCTGGCCGTCGACGTCGGCAACACGCAGACTGTCTTCGGCCTCTACCACGGCGCGAAGCTGGCGGAGAACTGGCGCGTCGCCACCGAGCCGGAGCGAACGGGCGACGAGCTCGGGGTCTTGCTCGGCGGCTTCCTCGACGTTGAAGCGCTCGACGGCATCTGCCTCTCGTGCACCGTGCCGTCGCTCCTCCGCTCGTACGAGGAGTTCGCCGCGCGCTGGGCGCACGCGCGGCTCCTGACCGTGGGACCGGGCGTCCGCACGGGCATCCCGGTCCGCTACGACGACCCACGCGAGGTGGGCCCTGACCGGATCGTCAACGCGGTCGCGGCGCGTGAGCGCTACGGCGCGCCCTGCATCGTCGTCGACTTCGGCACCTCGACGAACTTCGACGTCGTCTCGCCCGACGGGGAGTACGTCGGAGGCGTGCTCGCGCCGGGCGTCGAGATCTCGATGGACGCTCTCTTCGCGCGCGCCGCCCGCCTCTTCCGCGTCGACTTCGCCGAGCCGGCGTCCGTGATCGGCAAGACGACGGCGAGCGCCCTTCAATCAGGCCTCGTGTACGGGTTCGCCGGGCAGGTCGACGAGATCGTGACGCGCATCCGCGCCGAGCTCGGCGCCGACGCGCGGGCGGTCGCGACGGGCGGGCTCGCGGAGGTCATCGCCCCGCACGCGCGGACGATCGAGCGGGTCGACCCGTTGCTGACGCTGGAAGGCCTTCGCCTGGTCTGGGACCAGAACGCCTAGCGGCGCTGTTCGCCGTCGACGACGACCTGTTCGAGCTGCGCCGGCTTGAGCGGGTTCGCCCAGAGCCCGTGAACCGACGGCCGCCGGAGGAGCATGCGGCGCGGGTATAGGACGGGCAGGATCGCGGCCCGTTCGGCCACCCAGATGCGGTCGACCTCGTGGTAGAGCCGCATCCGCTCGGACTGGTCGGTCACCGAGCGCGCCCGCGAGAGCATCTCGTCGATCCCCTCGTCGCGGTAGAAGGGCCACGCGACCTCGAAGAGGCCGCGGAAGAACCCGTCCGGGTCGGGATAGTCGGCTGTCCACCCCGAGAAACAGCAGTGCACTTCGGCGAGGTCGCCGGGGTTGAGCGGAGCTGGCGAGGCGAGCGGCCGGACGCGCGCTCCCAGCGCTTGCCACTGCTCGATCAGCGGGTCTGGGGGCTCGAGCCACGGGGGCGCGGCGATCACGATCTCCGGAAGCCCGCGCCCCTCGGGGTAGCCGGCTTCGGCGAGAAGGCGGCGGGCGAGCTCGACGTCGTACTCCGGCGCGACGCGGTGCGAGTGCCCGGGCATCGCCGGCGGAATCGCGCCGCCGAGCGTCGCGGCGCGCGCGAGCGTCGAGAGCGCGTCCGCAAGCGTCTCGCGATCGACGGCGTGCGAGAACGCCTTGCGCACGAGCTCGTTCGAGAAGGGCGGGCGGTCGGCGCGAAAGCCGATGTACTGGAGACCGAGATCCGGGACCGTCTCGGCGATCGTGTCCGCCACGTCCCCGTCGGGGGCGGTCCACGTCTGGAGGACGTCGTACCGGCCGGCCGCCCAGTCCTCGAGGGCCTCGTCCATGTTCTCCATTAGCGCGATCCGGATCTCGCGAACGTTTCCGCGCGCGCCGAGCCAGTGTTCGTTCGCGACGAGCAGCGCGTGATCGTGGTCGAACTCGGCGAGCCGGAACGGCCCGTTGCTGACCAGGTGTTCCGGCTTGCGCCAATCGGAGCCGAGCTCCTTGCACTTGTGTCGCGGCCACGGGAACGCCCAGCCCGAGGCAAGGAGGTAGGGGAAGTAGTTTCGCGGCTCGTGCAGGCGCACCTCGAGCGTCCGGTCGTCGAGCGCCTCGGCGCTCGCGATCTCCTCCATGAGGAAGGCCGTGCGCGCCTTCTCCTCGCGGATCTGCCGCCACGCGAACGCGAAGTCCTCGGCGGTGAGCGGCTCCCCGTCGCTCCAGCGGAGACCCTCGCGGAGCCTGAAGAGATACGTCAGCCCGTCGCCCGAGACGCGGAAGTTGTCGGCGAGCTCCGGGACGACGTTGAGCTCGCGATCCACC
>DASZKB010000074.1:0-2169 GCA_035947475.1 Gaiellaceae bacterium
CATGTCCTGCGTCGGCGTCGCGAGCGGCTTGCCGTGCGCCGGCGAGAGGATGTTGTTCGCCGAGAGCATGAGCATGCGCGCCTCGGCCTGCGCCTCCGCCGAGAGCGGCAGGTGCACGGCCATCTGGTCGCCGTCGAAGTCCGCGTTGAACGCGTGGCAGACGAGCGGGTGGATCTCGATCGCCTTGCCCTCCACGAGCACGGGCTCGAACGCCTGGATCCCGAGGCGGTGGAGCGTCGGCGCCCGGTTCAGCAGCACCGGATGCTCGGCGATGACCTCCTCGAGCACGTCCCAGACCTCAGGGACCATCGAGTCGACGTACTTCTTGGCCGCCTTGATGTTCTGGACGGACTTGCGCTCGACGAGCCGGCTCATGATGAACGGCTTGAAGAGCTCGAGGGCCATGAGCTTCGGCAGGCCGCACTGGTGGAGCTTGAGCTTCGGGCCCGCGACGATCACCGAGCGGCCCGAGTAGTCGACGCGCTTTCCGAGCAGGTTCTGCCGGAAGCGGCCCTGCTTGCCCTTCAGCATGTCCGACAGCGACTTCAGCGGCCGGTTGCCCGGGCCGGTGACGGCGCGGCCGCGGCGCCCGTTGTCGAACAGGGCGTCGACCGCCTCCTGGAGCATGCGCTTCTCGTTGTTGACGATGATCTCGGGCGCGCCGAGATCGAGCAGGCGCTTGAGGCGGTTGTTCCGGTTGATCACGCGGCGGTAGAGGTCGTTGAGATCGCTCGTCGCGAAGCGGCCGCCGTCGAGCTGCACCATCGGGCGCAGCTCCGGCGGGATCACCGGGATCGCCTCGAGCACCATCCACTCGGGGCGGTTCTCGGACTTGATGAACGCGTTCACGACCTTGAGGCGCTTGATCGCCCGGCTCTGCTTCTGGCCCTTCGACGTCCGGATCGTCTCCCGGAGCGACTGGGCCTCGGCGTCGAGGTCGAGGTCCTTGAGCAGGTCGCGGATCGCCTCCGCGCCCATGCCGCCGCGGAAGTAGACGCCGAAGCCGTACGGCGATCCGAAGCGGTCCTTGAGCTCCCGGAAGATCATTTCGTCGTTCACGATCAGCTTGGGCTCCAGGTCGCGGAAGAGCTGCCACGTCTGCTCGAGCCGCGCGACCGCGTCGACGGCGGCCTCACGCGCGTCCTGGCGGCGTGACTCGATGTCGAGGTACATCTCGCGCACCTTCAGCGACCACTGGACGATCGCGTCCAGGTCCTCCTTCTGCATGCGGCCCTCGGCGCGCAGGCAGAGGTCGTTCGCGAGCTCGCGGAGCTCGGGGGAAGACGCGCCCGGCTCGGCGGTCTCGATCACCTCGCGCAGGAGCCCGTTCCCGAGCTCGCGCGCCTTGTCGAGGCTCTTCGTGTCGACGCCGGCGACGAGCTCCTCATCGTCCGCGTGGACCGGCGAGCCCGTCAGGAGCGCTTCCTGGACACGCGCGATCCGCTTGGTCACCGCGCCCTTCTTAGAGCCCGAAGCCTTGTCCGCCTCGGCGTAGAGCGGCGCGAGCGCCTCCTGGATCTGGACGGCGACGTTCCCGACGAGGTCGAGCTCGCGGGGCACGAGCCGGCGGTCGTCGCGGATAGCCGCGTTCCGGACGAGCTCCCGGATCTTCTTCGAGTCCTCGGTCGTGAGCGTGGCCGCCACGGCCGCGAACAGCCCGCCGACGAGCGTGCGGGCCTCCTCGAGCGGCGGCAGCGCCTGCTCCTCCGCCCAGGCCGAGAGGCCGCGGGCCCAGAACTCGTCGTCCTCGTCGAAGTCCCGCTCCCGGCCGTTCGTGAAGAAGTCGCGCCTGCGCGCGAGCCGGTCCTCGAGGGCGGCGAGCGCCTCGTCGCGGTCGACGGCGATGCGCTCGGACTCCTGGGCGACCTTCTCCTCGAGGTCGCCGACGTCCGCCGCGCGCTTCTCGACGTCGACGTGCGTGACGATCGAGGCCGCGAAGTAGAGGACCTTCTCGAGCTCCTTGGGAGCGATGTCGAGGAGGTAGCCGATCCGGCTCGGCACGCCCTTGAAGAACCAGATGTGCGAGACCGGAGCGGCGAGGTCGATGTGACCCATGCGCTCGCGCCGGACCTTCTGCCGCGTCACCTCGACGCCGCAGCGCTCGCAGATGATGCCCTTGTAGCGGACGCGCTTGTACTTGCCGCAGTAGCACTCCCAGTCCTTCGTGGG
>DASZKB010000075.1:0-3341 GCA_035947475.1 Gaiellaceae bacterium
CAGCGACCCCCCACGAGCCCGAGTGATCGCGCTTCTTGGGGACACGCACCTGCCGCGCGGCGCCAGGCGGCTCCCCGACGACTGCCTCCGTCTGCTCGAGGCCGCCGACCTAATCCTGCACACCGGCGACTTCACGGCCGCGTCCGTGCTCGACGAGTTGCGCGACCTCGGTCCCGTCGAGGCCGTCCACGGGAACATGGACGACGCGGCGCTGCGCGGGGCGCTTCCGAGCGAGCGGGTGGTCGAGTTCGATGGGCGGCGGATCGGCCTCGTGCACGACCCGGGGCCGCGTCACGGTCGGCACGAGCGACTGCGCGCGGCTTTTCCGGGCTGCGACGTCGTCGCGTACGGCCACACGCACGTCCCGGAGGCGACCGCGAGCGGCGACGTCTGGATCGTCAACCCGGGCAGTCCGACGGAGCGCCGACGCGCGCCGACCCACACGATGGCCGTCGTGCGCGAAGGGCCGCCGGAGCTCGTCGAGCTCGCGCGGTAAGCGCCGTCAGGGCGCCGCGGCCGCCGCCGTACACTTGCCCGCATGGATCTCGACCTCGTGTTTCTCGGCACTTCGGGGTCGGTCCCGACCGCCAGACGAGGGCCCACGGCGCTCCTTCTCCGTCGCGGGGGCGAGCGGATCCTCTTCGACTGCGGCGAGGGGACGCAGCGGCAGCTCCTCCGGTCGACGGTCGGCCTCGCGGAGCTTCCCGAGGTCTTCCTCACGCACTACCACGCCGACCACTATCTCGGGCTCCCCGGGATGCTGAAGACGTTCGCTCTCCGCGGGCGCGAGCTCCCGCTCACCGTGTACGGCCCGCCCGGCCTCGGCGACCTCTTCGAGGCGCTCAAGCGCGTCTTCGGCAAGCTCACGTATCCGCTCCACCTCCGTGAGCTCGCGGCCGGCGACGTCCTCGAGCGAGACGGCTACCGGATCGTCGTCTTCAGGGTCCACCACGGGGTCGTCGCGAACGGCTACGCGCTCGTAGAGGACGCGCGGCCGGGCCGCTTCGACCTCGACGCCGCGCGCGCCCTCGGCGTCCCCGAGGGCCCCCTCTACGGGCTGCTGCAAAGGGGGGAGCCGGCGGTGCTCGCGGACGGGCGCACGATCGCGCCCGAGCAGGTGCTGGGGGCGCCGCGGCCCGGTCGCAAGGTCGTGATCGCGGGCGACACGCGCCCGACCAGCTCGGTCGCGGAGGTGGCTAGCGAGGGCGACGTCCTCGTCCACGACGCCACGTTCTCCACCGAGGAGCGCGAGCGCGCCGACGAGACCGGGCACGCGACCGCGGCCGGAGCCGCCGAGCTCGCGCGGGTCGCGCGCGTCAAGCTGCTCGTCCTCGTTCACCTCTCGAACCGCTACTTCGGCCCGGAGCTCGCGCGCGAGGCGCGCGGCGTCTTCCCCGACGCGGTCGTGCCCCGGGACTTCGATATAGTCGACGTCCGGTTTCCGGAACGCGGGGGACCGCGCCTCGTCAAGGGTGGAGCACTGGAAGTCGCGGACGGGGAGGCCGAGCGCATGGCGCGCATGGTGCAAGTAGCGGTCGCGAACGACCTGACGGAGGCCGAGGAGATCCGGACGATCCTCGAGTCGGCGGGCATCGCCTCGGAGTTCGAGAGCGCCGTCGAGCATCACCCGACGAGCCTCGACGACGGGCCCCAGAAGGTTCTCGTCCCGGAGGCTTCGCTCGAGGCGGCTCAGCACGCGATCGAGGCGATGACAGATCCGGACGAGCTGATCGGCGGCCGCTAGGCGCCACGGTTGAACCGGCCCGATTTCGGCCTCGTCGCCGAGGACTACGACCGGCTCCGTCCGGTCGACGCAAACTGGTGGGAGCTCTTCGAGACGCTCGTCGCGGAGGGCGATCTCGCCGGTCGGCGCGTCGTCGACGTCGGCTGCGGGACCGGGCGCTTCGCGGCCGCGCTCGCCGAGCGGGGCGCGAAGGTGTGGGGGGTCGACCCGTCGCCGGAGATGCTCGCCCAGGCGCGCGCGAGCGCCGGCGCCTCGATCGGCTTCAAGCAGGCCCCCGCCGAGGATCTCCCCTTCAGGGACGGCTGGTTCGAGCGCGCGCTCCTCGTCCTGGTCGTCCACCTCGTCGACCGCCCACGCGCGCTCGCCGAGGTGGCGCGAGTACTCGTCCCCGGCGGCCGCGCTGTCGTCGCGACGTTCGCGGACGAGCATTTCGACGTGTTCTGGCTCACGCGCCTCTTCCCGTCGCTGGCCGAGATCGACCGCAGTCGCTTCCCGCTACCGGACGTTCTCGCAAGCGAGCTGCGGGAGGCCGGGTTCGGCGCCGTTCGAGAGCACCGGCTCACGCAGCGGACGCGGGTCGAGCGTGCGGAGGCGCTCGAGCGGATTCGGGGCCGCTACATCTCGACCCTCCAGCTCCTCCCGGAGGAGGAGTACGCGAGCGGGCTCGCGCGCGCGGAGCGGGACCTGCCTGGCGAGGTCGAGTACCCGCTCGAGTGGGCGATCATCGTCGCGGAGAAGTAGCGCCGTCCGACCGCCCTCGTAGCCTCCCGCGCGGCCTTTAACTCGGTCCCGCGAGGCCGGAAAGGAGATGGTCGTGGCTACGCCTGTTCAGGCGGCGAGAGTCCTGCTGGACGCGGATGCCCTTCACCGGACGATCGTTCGGATCGCGCACGAGATCGTCGAGCAGAACACGGACCTCACCCGTGTCGCGCTCGTCGGGATACACACGCGTGGCGTTCCGCTCGCGCACCGCCTTCACCGGCTGATCCACGAGTTCACCGGCCGCGAGGTCAGGCTCGGGACGCTCGACATCACGTTCCACCGCGACGACCTCCACGTGCGCGGCGGCGAGCCGCCGCTTCACCCGCAGCCGGTCGTCAAGGCCACTCGCCTCGACTACCCGCCGGACGGGATGACATGCGTCCTCGTCGACGACGTCCTCTACACGGGCCGCACTGCGCGCGCCGCGATCGAGACCCTCTTCGAGTACGGGCGCCCGGCGCGGGTCCAGCTCGCCGTCCTCGTCGACCGCGGCCATCGCGAGCTCCCCATCCGCCCCGACTTCGTCGGCAAGAACCTGCCCTCGGCGCGAGACGAGCGCATTCAGGTGCAGCTGGTCGAGATCGACGAGCTCGACCGCGTCCTGCTCGAGAAAGGAAGGTCCCTTGGCTGAGATCCGCCCCCTCCTCCGCGAGGAGCTCACGCCTCCCGGCGGGCCGCCGCGGCGGCACCTCATCTCGATCGCCGACCTCACCCGAGACGACGTCGCGCGCCTCCTCGCTCTCTCCCGCACGCTCGCGCGTTCGCTCGAGCGCGAGGTCAAGAAGCTTCCGACGCTCCGCGGCCGCACGGTCGTCCACCTCTTCTACGAGTCGTC
>DASZKB010000076.1:0-3113 GCA_035947475.1 Gaiellaceae bacterium
CGAGCCCGCGAAGCGCGCGCTTCCGCTCGAGTACTGGACCGCTTGGTCATCCCTCGCCGCCGCGAGCGCCTCGAACTCCGCGAACCACCCGGTCAGAACGGGTCGAAGCGTGGACGCGTGCGGCGGGAGGCGCAGGAAGCAATTGCCCTCGCCGAGCTGCAAGTACTTGTAGCCGCCGCCCACGATCCAGGCCGCCTCGAGCCCGAGCTCCCGGACGCGGTACGGCAAGACGCCGAGCGCGTGGTAGGCGTCGACCAGGAGCTCGACGCCTGCGGCGGCGCAGGCGCGGCTCAGCTCGTGGAGCCGCGGGACGATCCGGCTCGTCTCGAAGAGCACGGCGGAGACGAGCACGGCGCTCGTTTGCCTGTGCAGCGCCGCGGCCATCCGCTCGGCGAGCGTCTCCGCAGGGTGCGCGGAGAGGCGAACGACGTCGAGCCCTTCCTCGCCGAGCCGCGCGAGCTGGCGGCGAAGCGTGTGGAACTCCCCGTCGGACGTCACGAGCCGGGGCCGGCGGCGCAGGTCGAGCGCCGAGAGGAAGCGCGTCACGAGCTCGTGCGTGTTCGGTGCGAGCGCGATCTCGGCACCCGGTTCGCCGAGGAGGCGCCGAAATCCATCCCGAACGGCGTCCGCCTTCGCGAACGCCCGCTCCCACTTCTCGTCGACGTGCCGGGCCGCGTCCTCGAACGCCTCGAGCTGCCCGTCACGGGCGACGTCGGGCCAGGCCTGATGCGAGTGGCCCGTGAGGAGGAGCCGATCGGCAACCCGGAAGGCCGAGTAGTCAGGGGCGAGCGCGTTCGGCGTGCGGCGCAGGTCGTCGAGCTGGATCACAGCTCGCTACGGACCGCCCAGAGGTCGGGGAAGTTCGGCTGCGAGAGCGTCGAGCGGAGGTAGCGCGCGCCCGGCGAGCCGCCCGTCCCCATCTTGTCCCCGATCGTCCGCTCGACCATCTTCACGTGCCGGTAGCGCCACTCCTGGAACCCCTCGTCCAGGTCGACCATCCGCTCACACAGCTGAGCCGCCTCGCCGTCGTCACGATAAGCGGCGAGGACGGCGCGCCGGACGCCTTCCGACTCCTCCACAGGGGCGGTGACGTCGCGCTCGAGGCGCTCGCGCGGGACGTCGTAGCCGGCGACCGAGAGGTAGCGAACGAACGCGTCGTAAAGCGAGGGCCGCTGCAGCGCCGCCTCGATTCGCCGCGCCGACTCGCTCCCAGGCGGGTAGTGGCGCAGGACGCGCGGCTCGCGCCGGCCGAACACGGCCTCGAGCTCGCGGAACTGCGCCGACTGGAAGCCGCTCGCCGACTCGAGCCGGTCGCGGAACGTGAGGAACTGCGTCGGCGTCAGCGTCTCCATCACGTCGATCTGCTGCACGACGAGCTTCAGGATCGTGAGAACGCGCTTGAGGGTCGAGAGCGCGTGCGGGACGTCGCCCTCCTCGAGCCGGCGCTGCAGGAACGCGAGCTCGTGTAGGAGCTCCTTGAACCAGAGCTCGTAGACCTGGTGGACGGTGATGAAGAGGAGCTCGTCGTGCTCGTCCGAGCGGGGGCGCTGCGCCGCGAGCAGCTCGTCGAGCGCGAGGTACGACTCGTACGTGAGCGCCTGCGAGTGCTCGGTCGCTCGCTCGTTCTCGGTCTCCGTCTCGGTCTCAGGCCGCATGGGTCTCCTCGAAGAGATGGCGGGCGATTATCTCGCGTTGTACCTCGGATGCGCCTTCGTAGATTCGGGGCGCCCGAACGTCTCGGTAGAGATGCTCGAGGAGGTGCCCCCGCTCGAGCCCGCGGGCGCCGTGCACCTGGATCGCGGCGTCGACCGCCTCCTGGGCGGTCTCGGTCGCGAAGAGCTTCGCCATCGCGGCGGCGGCGGCAACCGGGCGGACGCCCGCGTCGTAGTCCGCCGCGGCGCGGTGAACGAGAAGCCGGGCGGCCTGGACGCGGGTCGCAACGTCCGCCAACCGATGGGCGAGCGCCTGAAACTGGGCGAGCGGCCGGCCGAACGCGTGCCGGCGCGAGGCGTGCGCGACGGCGGCGTCGAGGGCAGCCTGGGCCATCCCCACCGCGAACGCGCCGACGCTCGGACGGAAGAGATCGAGTGTCGCCATCGCAACGCGGAACCCGCCGTCCACGTCTCCGAGGACGTGGTCGGCGTCCACACGGGCGCCGTCGAAGACGAGCCGGCCGATCGGATGCGGCGCGACGAGCGCGAGCGGCTCGCCGGAGAGCCCCGGCGTCTCGCGAGGAACCCCGAACGCGGTCACCCCGCGCGCGCCCGCGTTCGGGGTCGTGCGGGCGAAGACGGTGTACACGTCGGCGTCGGGGGCGTTCGAGATCCACATCTTCGTGCCGGTGAGCCGAAAGCCGTCGCCGTCGCGCTCGGCGCGCAGGGCGAGCGACGCGGCATCCGAGCCCGCCTCGGGCTCGCTGAGCGCGAACGCGGCGACCGCTTCGCCCGCTGCGAGCGGCGGCACCCATCGCTCGACCAGCGCGGCGGATCCGAAGCGGAGGATCGGGTAGCCGCCGAGGCCCTGGAGCGCGAGTGCCGTCTCGGCCTCCGTGCAGCCGTGCGCGAGCCCTTCCCGGAGCAGGCAGAGCTCGACGGCGGATCCCTCGCGGTTGGCGGGCAGCACGCGTTCGAGGAGTCCGTGTTCGGCGAGCGAGCGAACGAGCGAGCGGTTGATCCGGCCAGGCTCTCCGTCCGCCGCAAGCGGCGCGAACACCTCGTGGCCGAGCGCGCGGGTGCGCTCGAGGAGGGCGCGCTCGCGCCCGGAGAGATGCGTATCACCCATCGCGGAGGACGGCGACGCCGACGAGCTCGACGCGCGCGTCGGGCTCGACGAGGTCGCTCACGGCGACGAGCGCCATCGCGGGGTAGCGCGAGCCGAAATGGCGCCGCCAGACGACGCCGAGCTCGCCGAGCGACGCGCGGTACTCGCGCATGTCGGTGACGAAGACGAGGAGCGAGACGAGCTCGTCCGGTCGCCCGCCCGCGGCTGCGAGCGCGGCGACGACGTTTGCCGCCGCGAGGTCGAACTGCTCGGCGATCGTCTCGCCCCGCACGTTCCCGCCCGCGTCGAGCGCGACCTGGCCGCCGAGGTAGACCGTTCGCCCGGGCGTCGCG
>DASZKB010000077.1:0-2727 GCA_035947475.1 Gaiellaceae bacterium
AACGAGTAGGCGACGAGCAGAAGGATCACGCTGGCGACCAGGGCGAGGACGGCGTCCGGGCCGACGTCCGAACCGGTCGTGAAACCGAATCCAGAGCCCGACGCGTAGGCGTCCGGAAGGACGAGAACCTGCACGAGGTTCGCGAGCGCCTGAAACGGGACCGTCACGACGAGGACGATCCCGAAGAGGATCCACGACTGCCGCCACCAGATCCGGAAGGCGCCGTCGAAGATGTCCGCGACGTCGAGAGGCCGAAGCTCGCGCCGCTGTTCGAAAGCCACCGCGCGACGATAACGCGGTCAGCGCCAGGCGACGACGAGGCGCCCGCCCTCCTCGCTCACGTCCGTGCCGAGCTCGGCGCAGGCGCGCTCGAAACGGCGCGCGACCCAGGCCGCGTCCTCCCCACTCGCCAGGCGCGTGTGGCAGAAGTCAAGCCGGAGCGGCACGGCTTCGAGCCGCACCGGGCCCGCCCCATCGAGCGTGACGAGGAAGAGGAGCCCGAGGTCGTTCCTAAGCGCCCTGTTGACGGCGTAGTCGTCGAGGAAGTCGCCCAGGTCGTAGAGGACCTTGCCGTCGACGCCGTGGAAGACGTGCGCCGAGTGGCCGGCGACGAGCGTCGCCCCCGCGTCGACGAGCGCGGCGGCGGCGGCGCGCACGGTCGCGGTCGGACGGGCCGTCATGTTCGGCCCCCAGTGGGGCGTGACCACGACGACGTCGACGTCGAGCGCCCGAGGCGACGTGACCAGCCAATCCGGCAACCCGCCTCGGCCGAGGTCGACGAACGCGATCCCCGGCCGGTCGGGACGGGCCGCGTACTCCGCCGGGTGGTCGCTCACCCCGACGACGGCGAGCCGCAGGCCGCCCGCGTCGAGGACGACCGGCTTACGGGCCTCCGCCTCGTCAACCCCCGCCCCGACCCAGCGAACGCCCACCGAGCGCAGATGCTCGACCGTGTCCAGCAGGGCCTCGCGCCCGTAGTCGAGGGCGTGGTTGTTCGCGAGCGTGACGCAGTCGACGCCGAGGTGCGCGAGCGCCTCGGCGCCCGCGGGCGGCGCCCGGAAGAAGAACGGCTTGCGCGGGTCGGGCCACGGCGTCCCGCGCTCGGAGATGCAGCACTCCAGGTTGAGGAGGAACAGATCGGCCTCGGCCGCCGCCGCGACGACCTCCGGAGCGACGAGCGACTTCGGGCCCCGCTCCTCCAGCGCGCTCGCGACCCCGCGCCCGAGCATCGTGTCGCCGGCGAGGGCGAGCTTCATACGCCGGCCTGCGAAGGCGGGAACCCGTGCTTCCCGAAAAGCCGGACGAAGCGGGCTCCCGTAAGCGTGCGGCGGCGCTCGAGCCCGGCGGAGCCTCGCTCGAAGAGGACGACGTCCTCGTCTCCGCCCGAGCCGAGCGGTTGGACGAGGCGGCCGCCGGAGGCGAGCTGGTCGACGAGCGGCGGCGGCACCTCCGGGAACGCGGCCGAGACGACGACGGCATCGAACGGCGCACGGTCGGCAAGGCCCTCGCTTCCGTCGCCGACGACGACCTCGGCGTTCTCGACGCCCGCGCTCGCGAGGTTCTCGTGAGCCGTAGCCGCGAGATCGGGCCAGCGCTCCACGCTCCAGACGAACTCGGCCAGGTGGGCGAGGACCGCCGTCTGGAACCCGTGGCCGCTTCCGACCTCGAGGACGCGCTCGTCGCCTCGGAGCGCCAGCGCCTCCACCATCCGCGCCACGAGGGAGGGCTGCGTCGTCACCTGCCGGTGCGGAATCGGGAGGGGCTCGTCGACGTACGCCTCGGGCGCGAGCCCCGGCGGGACGAAATCCGCCCGCCGAACGGCCCGGAAGGCGTCGAGGACGCGCTCGTCCGAGACGTGCGTTGCCACGACGCGCAGGAGGTCGTCCGGCGTGGGGCTAGGCACAGCGCAAGTATGGGCGGGTAACGTCGAGGCCATGAGACTCGAGGGCATACACCACATCACCGCCATCACGGCCGAAGCGCAGAAGAACGTCGACTTCTACGCCGGGCTCCTCGGCCTCCGTCTCGTCAAGAAGACGGTGAACCAGGACGACCCGACCGTCTACCACCTCTTCTACGCGGACGAGCGCGGAAGCCCGGGGAGCGACATCACGTTCTTCGAGTACCCGACCGCGCGCCGCGGCCGCCCGGGCGCCGGGATGGTCCACCGGATCGTCTGGCGCGTCGCGAGCGAGGAGGCGCTCGGCTTCTGGGAGGACCGGCTGCGCGCCGACGGCGTCGCGGTCGCACGTCGACCGGGCCGCCTGGTGTTCTCCGACCCCGAAGGGCTCGCGCTCGAGCTCGCCGTCGTCGAGGCGAACGACGAGCCGCTCGTCGCCGTGCACCCCGAGATCCCCGCCGAGGTCGCCCTGCAGGGCTTCGACGGGGTGCGGGCGTTCAGCCTCGACCCGGAGCGAAGCCGCGGCTTCCTCGCGGAGACGATGGGTTTCCGGCCGGACGGGGCGTCCGGTTACGAGGCGCGCGGCGAGGCCCGCGGCTCCTTCTATGCCTACGACCAGGCGCGGGAGCGCGGCATCGGCGGCGCCGGCACGGTCCACCACGTGGCGTGGTCGTCGCCGATGGAAGAGCACGAGGCATGGCGCCGGCGCGTGCTCGAGGCCGGCGCGACGCCGACGCCGGTGATCGACCGCTTCTACTTCCGCTCGATCTACTTCCGCGAGCCGAGCGGCGTCCTGTTCGAGATCGCGACGATCGGCCCCGGCTTCG
>DASZKB010000078.1:0-3243 GCA_035947475.1 Gaiellaceae bacterium
GGCGGCGGGCGCGCTGCCCGCTAGACGCAGTCCTTCAGACCCTGCGCCTCGGGAAGTCCCTCGAGCTTCTTGAGCGTGTTGTTCTCGATCTGGCGAATGCGCTCGCGCGTCACCCCGAAGGCGCGGCCGACCTCCTCGAGGGTGCGCGGCGGCTCTCCGTTGAGGCCGAAGCGAAGCTCGATGACCTTGCGCTCGCGGATCGGAAGCGAGTCGAGCGCCTTCTCGATGTCCTCGCGCCGGAGGTTGACGGAAGCCGAGTCGAAAGGCGACTCGGCCTGCTCGTCCTGAACGAAGTCGCCGAGCTCGGACTCCTCCTCCTCGCCGATCGGCTTCTCGAGCGAGATGGGGAGCTGGGACATGCGGAGGATGTCGCGCACCTCCTCGACCGTCATCTCGAGCTCGACCGCGATCTCGTCCGGCCGGGGCTCGCGGCCGAGACGCTGGACGAGCTGACGCTCCACGTGGACGACCTTGTTCAGCTTCTCGACCATGTGGACCGGGATGCGGATCGTCCGCGCCTTGTCCGCGATGGCGCGCGTCACCGCCTGGCGGATCCACCAGGTTGCGTATGTCGAGAACTTGTAGCCCTTGCGGTAGTCGAACTTCTCCACGGCGCGGATGAGGCCGAGCGACCCCTCCTGGATGAGGTCGAGGAAGGAGAGCCCACGGCCGAGGTACCCCTTCGCGATCGAGACGACGAGGCGGAGGTTCGCCTCGATCATCTGCGTCTTGGCGGTCATGTCGCCGCGCTCGATGCGCTTGGCGAGGTACACCTCCTGGTCGGCCGTGAGGAGCGGCACCTTCCCGATCTCGCGCAGGAAAAGCCGCAGCGAATCGAGCGACGGCTCGACCGTCAGGTCGAGCTTCGGCCCCTTCTCCTCCTCGGCGAGCGCGGGCGCCTCGTGCGGCGGCGCCTTGTGCTCGACCCCCTCGACCAGCTCGACGCCGTGGTCGATGAGGTACGTGTAGAAGTCCTCGATCTGCTCTTTGGTGAGATCGACGTCGTCGAGCGCGGTCGCGATCTCGTCGTAGCTGAGGAACCCTTTCTCCTGGCCCTCGGTGACGAGCCTCTGCAGCTCCTCGACGTCCGGGAGCGCGATGTCGACCGTAAGGAGAAGGCCTTTCGAGTCTTCCCCTCTCACGCTAAGCGCCACAGACCTCCCACCTCGGCGAGTTTGGCGACTCGCCCTCGACGGCGCGCGGATTGTACACCGGTTGTTGAGAACCGGAAGGGTATTTCTCCACACAACCTCTACACAGCTGAGATGCGGCCGATCTCGTCGCCGCGGCTGTTGAAAAGAGGGGTGCGGCGAAGCTCCGGGAGGCCGAGGAACGCGCCCGTCGCGGGGCCGAGTCCCCGCCACGAGCCGTCCATGACCTTGAGGGCCATCCCGGTGCCGTCCGCGAGACCGACGCAGAGAAGCGCCTCGGCCCCGCCCTTCGCGACGGCGCCGTCGATCGCCTTCATCACCGAGACGTCGACGCCGACCGGTCCGAGCAGAAGGTCCGGATGCCCGCGCATCGCCGCGACGACCCGTTCAGAGCCCTCGATCGCGCCTGTTGCGAGGCGGCCGAACATCTGCGCCATGCGCTCGAGCGAAAGCGCGTACGTCGGGACGCCGCACCCGTCGATGGCAGGCTCGAGCGTGGACTCGCGAACGTCCGCGACCTCGGCCACTACGCGTGCGATCTCGCGTTGCACGGGATGGTCTGAGAGGCGGTAGCCGCCCCGCGGCCAGCCGCGCAGCTCGGCCAGGAGCAGCATGGCGGCGTGCTTCCCCGAGCAGTTGTGGTTGAGCCGGCTTCCGTCCTGCGCGCCGCACTCGAGGTCCTCTTCGCTCGCTTGCGCCCGCGCGAGGAGCGACCGGACGGCGCGCAGCTGCTCGTCGCCCCCTCCATGCGACGCGGACGCCACGGCGATCTCCTCGCCGGAGAGCTCGCGAGTCTCGCGCGCGAGTGGGAGCACTTGAACGGGCTTTGCCGACGAGCGGAGAAACGCCACGAGGCCGGGGTCGCCGGCGGCCTCGACGACTCGGCCGTCCCGGACCGCGACGGCGTGAACCTCGTGCCGCGACTCGGCCACATCCCCGCGCGAGACGACTACGCTGATCGGCGGCCCCACGGAAAAGGAGACTAGTGCCCGAGCTTCCGGAGGTAGAAGCGCTCCGCCGCGCGCTCGAGGAGCCGGTTCGCGCGTTTCCAATCGAGCGCGCCGGGCCCGCGCACGTCGCCACGCTGAAGACGTTCGACCCGCCCCTCACGGCGCTCGAGGGTCGGCGTCTCGCTGGAGCGCGGCGGCGCGGCAAGCATCTCCTCTTCCCAACCGACGACGGCGACCTCGTGCTGCACATCCACCTGATGTCAGCCGGCCGGCTTCGATACCTCCAGGCGGGCGACAAGGCGCCGAAATCCCCCGCCTTCCGACTTCTCTTCGCCGGAGGCGGCGCTCTCGTTCTCACGGAAGCCGGCGCCAAGAAACGCGCGCGCGTGGGCGTCTACCGGCCGGAGGCGATCGAGGCCGAGCTTGCGCACCTCGGGCCCGACGCGCTCGAGCTCGGAGCGGACGGTCTCCGCAACCTCCTCGCCCGCGAGTCGCGCCGTCTCCACTCGCTCCTTCGCGACCAGCGGCTCGTCGCCGGGATCGGGCGCGCGTGGGCGAACGAGATCCTCCACCGGGCGCGGCTTTCGCCGTACGCCCTCTCCACGGAGCTCGAGGACGATGAGTCGGCGCGCCTTTGGGCCGCGATCGACTCGGCGCTTCGCGACGGGCTCGAGCTTCGCGAGCTCGGCGCAGACGACAAGAAGGCGTATCGAATCCACGGCCGCCTCGGGGAACCGTGTCCCGTGTGCGGAACCCCGATCGCGCGCGTCGACTTCGAGGAGCACACGGTCTACTACTGCCCCGGCTGCCAGACGGGCGGCCGCGTGCTCGCCGACCGGCGCCTCTCCAGGCTCCTTCGCTAGGCCGTCGGGAGACGGACGAGCAGGCGGTCGCCGTCCAGATCGATCGAGCCGCCCTCGGCTCGAAGGAGCGCGACGGCCGCGGCCGCGCTGAGCTCGCGCACGTCGTCGCCGGTCACGACGCCCGCGGCGCTCTCCTGAACCGGCGCGACGGCGAGCACGGGCCCGTCCACCGTGACCCCGATCGACTCGAGGCCGCCGTGGCGGCGCGCGGCGCGAGCCAAGCGCCCGATCGCGCGGCGCGTGGCTTCGGGGGCAACGCGGACGGCCGTGCCCTGGCCT
>DASZKB010000079.1:0-3774 GCA_035947475.1 Gaiellaceae bacterium
GGAGGCCGTCGAGGCGGAAGAACGGCCGAAGGCCCTCACGGCGCCGCAGGAGCGCGCGCTCGCGCGCGTCGTCGGCGCCCTGGGAAGCGGCGCGCGCTTCCTCCTCCGCGGGGAGACGGGAAGCGGGAAGACAGAGGTCTACCTGCGCGCGTGCGAGGAGGTGCTCGCCGGCGGCCGCGGCGCCATCGTGCTCGTCCCCGAGATCGCGCTCACGCCGCAGGCGGCCGCGCGCTTCCGCGCCCGCTTCGGCGAGCGCGTCGCCGTCCTTCACTCGGCGCTCACGGAAGCGGAGCGGCGCGACGAGCGGGAGCGGATCGCCGCCGGCGAGGCCCGGATCGTCGTCGGCGCGCGCTCGGCCGTCTTCGCCCCCGTGGCCGACGTTGGTCTCATCTGTGTCGACGAGGAACAGGACGCGTCGTACAAGCAGGAGTCGGACCCGCGCTACGACGCGCGCACGGTCGCGGCCAAGCGGGCCGCGCTCGAGGGCGCCGTGGCCGTCTACGGAAGCGCGACCCCTCGTCCGGAAAGCTGGTCGACGCTCGAGCGGCTCGAGCTCGGCGGCAGGGTGTCGGGACGCCTTCCGCCCGTCAAGGTGGTCGACCTCCGGCGAGAGGCCGGCTACCCGCTCTCCGCCCCGCTCCTCGCGGAGCTCGGGAAGCTGGCGGACGGCGGCGGGAAGGCGATCCTCCTTTTAAACCGGCGCGGCGTCGCTCCCGCGCTCCACTGCCGCGCCTGCGGCCACACGCCCCGTTGCGAGCGCTGCGACGTCGCGCTCACCCTCCACGCCGACCGCCGGCTTCACTGCCACCACTGCGGCTACGAGGCGCCCGCGCCCGAGCTCTGTCCCGAATGCGGCGCCGCCGAGCTCGTTCGCCTGGGGGCGGGGACCGAGCGGCTCGAAAGCGAGCTGGCCGCCCTCCTTCCGGAGCTCGAGCGCTACCGCCTCGACGCCGACGCGGTCGACAACCGCGCCCGTCTGGAGGACGTCCTCTCGCGCTTTGCCGCGGCGGAGCGCGCAGTCCTCCTCGGCACGCAGATGGTCGCGAAGGGGCACCACTTCGCGAACGTGGCGCTCGCCGCGGTCGTCGACGCCGACCTCGGGCTCGCCATGGCGGACTTCCGCGCCGAGGAGCGCGTCTTCCAGCTCGTCACACAGCTCGCCGGGAGGAGCGGCCGCGACGCGCCGGGCCGGGTCGTCGTTCAGACCTTCAACCCCGACGCCCGCCCGATCCGCCTCGCGGCGCGTCACGCCGTCGACGAGTTCCTCGCCGGCGAGCTCGAGCGGCGCCGCGAGCTCGCCTACCCGCCGTTTCGGCATCTCGTCCGCGTCGTCGTCTCCGGGCCGAGCGCGCCCGAGCCGCTCGCGGCGCTCGCGGAGCTCCGCGCCGAGCTCGAAGGAGCGGTCGGCGACGGTGAGCTTCTCGGGCCGGCGCCGCTCCTCCGCCTCCGCGGACGGCACCGCGCTCAGCTCATCGTGAAGACCGCCAACCCGCGGGCAGTCGGGGCCCGGGCCGGCCGCCTACTCGCCGCTGCCACGCCCGCGATGCGGCGAGCCGGCCTCGGCGCGGTGGTCGACGTCGACCCCCAAAGCCTCTGACGAAGGACCTCTGGCGTAGACTCGAATCGTGGGCGAGACGGCTGAGCAGATCGAGGGCGAGGTCAAGCGGGAGGAGTTCGATCCCGAGCGAGAGGCGCGGCGACGCGCCGCCCTCGCGCAGATCCGCCAGTACCCGGACTCGGTCCTCCGGATGCGTGCGAACGAGGTCGACGAGCTGGACGAGTCGGTCGCGCAGCTCGCCGACCGGATGAGCCGGCTGATGACGGAGGCGGCGGGCGTCGGTCTCGCGGCTCCTCAGATCGGCATCCTGCGCCGCGTCCTCGTCTTCAAGGCCGGCGAGGAGGCGCCGCTCGTGGCCGTCGTGAACCCTCGGCTCGTCGAGGAATCCGACGAGCGCGTGACGGACGAGGAGGGCTGCCTCTCGCTCGGCGCCGCCACGGTCGTCGTCGACGTGGAGCGCGCGGCCGCCGTGGCGCTCGAAGGGTTGTCGCCGCAGGGCGAGCCGCTTCGGATCGAGGCAGAAGGGCTCGAGGCGCGGGTGATCCAGCACGAGCTCGACCACCTGGACGGGACTCTCACGATCGACCGGACGACGCCGGAGCAACGCCGCGCCGCGCTCGCGCAGCTGAGGACGCAACCAGCTCTCGCGTGACGATCGCCGTCGCGGCGACCGCCCCGCTGGGGGCGGGCATCCTCGAACGGCTGGCGGAGCGGCACGAGATCGAGCTCGTCCTCACGCGTCCCGACCGGCCCCGCGGTCGCGGGTTGAAGACGACGCCCCCGCCTGCCAAGGAGCTGGCCGCGCGTCTCGGTCTCCGCGTGGAGCAGCCGGAGCGTCTCACCGAGTTCCCCGGTGAGGCCGACGTAGTCGTCGTCGCCGCCTACGGCGTCCTCGTCCCCGAGCACCTCCTGCACGAGCGCCTCTGGCTGAACGTGCATCCGTCGCTCCTTCCGCGGTGGCGCGGGGCCGCGCCCGTCGAGCGCGCCATCATGGCGGGCGACGAGGAGACGGGCGTCAGCATCATCAAGCTCGTCCGCGAGCTGGACGCGGGCCCGCTCGCGGCGCAGGAGGAATTCCCGATCTCGCTCGACGACGACGCCGGCGCCGTGTACGAGCGCGCCGTCGCCCTCGCCGTCGACCTCTTGCTGACGCAGGTCCTCCCCGAGCCGCGCTTCGTCCCGCAGGCCGAGGTCGGCGCGACGTACGCGGAGAAGATCACCGCTCCGGACCGGGAGCTCGACTGGAGTCGCCCGCCGCTCGAGCTCCACAACCAGATTCGCGCGCTCTCGCCGCACATCGGCGCGCGGGGCGAGCTGGAGGGACGGCGCGTCATCGTGTGGCGCTCGCGGCTCGCCGACGGGCGACTCGACATCGTCGAGGTGCAGCCGGAGGGGCGCCGGCGGATGACGTACGACGAGTTCCTGCGGGGGTTGCGATGAGCGCCTCGCCCGCGAGACGAGTCGCGTTCGACGTCGTGCTCCGCGTCTTCGAGGACGGGGCGTACGCGGATCGCGCCTTTCGCTCGGCCGCGGGGGAGCTCGACGCTCGGGAGCGGGCGTTCGCGATGCAGCTCGCCTACGGGACGGTGCAGCTCGTGCGGCCGCTCGACCACGCGATCGAGACGCTCGGCCGGCGACCGCTCGCGAAGCTCGACCCGGCGGTGCGGGCAGCCCTGCGCGTGGGCGCGTACCAGCTCGCCTACCTGGGCTCCGTGCCCGTCCACGCGGCCGTCAACGAGACGGTCGAGCTCGTCCGTGCGGCGAGGCTCGAGCGCGCCGTCGGGTTCGCGAACGCGGTGATGCGGCGGCTCGCCGCCGGCGCGCGCGATCTCCTCGCCGGCCTCGGGCAGGGGACGCCGCGCGAGGCGGCGCTCAAGCACTCGTACCCCGACTGGATCGCCGACGCGTGGTGGCGGGAGCTCGGCCGCGACGAGGCCGTCGCGCTCATGCGGGCTCAGAACGAGCCGCCCGAGACCGCGGTTCGGACGCGCGAAGGGCCGAAGGTGGTCGAGCGAATCCCCGAGGAGTGGGTCGCGGAGGGCCTCGCTTGGCCGCAGAGCCGCGGGTCGCAGATCGCGGGCGCGACGGTCGGCGTCCACCCCGGGGAGCGCGTTCTGGACCTCTGTGCCGCGCCCGGGGGCAAGGCGACGCAGCTCGCGGAGACGGCTTCCGAGGGGGTCGCGGTCGAGAAGCACGGCGGGCGAGCGCGGGAGCTC
>DASZKB010000080.1:0-6303 GCA_035947475.1 Gaiellaceae bacterium
GCGACGGGCTCTGGTCGATGACGATCGCGTCGTTGAGGGGATCGACCAGGTTCGCGTTCGAGAGCTCGAAGCGCGCGACTCGGTTGACGCACGCGCCGGCGACCGAGGCGTGGAGTGCAGGTAGATCCGCCGGTTCGTTCCCGAACACGGGATCGACCGCGATGCCGAGCAGCCCGCGCTCCGAGTTCGAGCAGACCCGCGACCTGAGGTCGACCGCCGCCGTCGAGAGCAGCGCCCTTACGAGTGCAGCGGCGCCTGCGCAAATGCGGGCGATGCGACGCGCTACCTCGTCGCACTGTACTTCCCGTCGCCTTGCTCGTCCGCGATGCGCCACAGCGCCACCAACGGCGCCGCGGGCGCGCCCCGCTCCCGGACCCGCCCCCAGCCGCACGGAGGGCGGGCGCGGGAGCAAGGGCGCCTAAGGAGCGGACGGAGGATTGCTCGTCGTCCCGTCGGCCGCCGGACACGACCCCCCCGCAAGGGGCCCCCCGCCCCTGCGGCCGGCTACCGGTAGGACGATGACCTCGCCCGCAAGCAACGTGTCGCGCTGGAGGCCGCTGCGCCTCTTGATTCTCGCCATCGCCGCCGACGCATCCTGGTAGTGGCGGGCGGCGATTCCCCAGAGCGTGTCACCGGCCCTCACGCGATACCGCTCGGCGGTGAGTCCCTCGCGCGTCCCCGAGTCGGCGGCCGGGCATGCGCCGGTCGCCTGCGAAGTCGGCGCCGTGCTCGCACCGCTGACCGCCGGCCCCGGCGTGTCGGCCGGCGTCCCGGTCTCGAGGAGCGGCCCTTCGGTGACTGTCGCCACAACGGCGACCCCGACGAGGCTGCTCGCGAGGGCGAGGAGCAAGACTTTGATGGTCGCCCGCTTGATCGCGGAGATGGACCGAGCCCGTCCGGTGCTCTCGTACATGCGTCCGCTCGCCCTCGAAGCGGCTTCCGTGTGCAACTCGCCCCCTGACCCCGGTTCTTCCGCGCCCCTGCAAGCTCCTCGGTACGGCGCAAGGCCATTGTGCACGCGGCGCGCCCAGGCGCAAGCGCTCAGAAGCGTTCGGTCACCCACGTGACCGTGAACGCCACCCGCGAACGCGCGGTCAGATCCAGCCGCGTTGGCGGGCGGCGACGCACAGCTTCCGCCGCTTGCCTGCCGACTCCTCGCTGAGCCCCGCCTTGGCATACGCCCGGCGAAGCGCCGCCTTGACGCTCTCGGTCGCGCCGGGCGTTCCCAGCTGGGCCGCGATCTCCTCGTTCAAGGGCAGGTCGTCGAGGCTGCCTCCGGCGAGCCACGGGGCGCAGAGCGCCTGTACGACCTGACGCTGGAACGGCGAAAGCTCGCGCCCTCCAGCGGGCGACGCCGACAGCGTGAAGCGGGCGGTGTCGTCGGGATCGTCCACCTGCGCGCGCGCCGAGAAGACGAACGTATCCGGACCGATTGCGATCCGATCGGCATGGCGAAGCCAGTAAGACACGCGCGGCTGGAGCCGGACACCGTTCAAGTACGTCCCGTAGAGGCTGCCGAGGTCCTCGACGTACCAGCGCCCCTCGGCCTCCACGAGCCGCGCGTGCCGACGGCTCACGCCCCCCTCCTCGACGACGATGTCGTTCTCGGGCGCCCGTCCGACCGTCAGCTCGGCATCGACGGCCTGAACCGTCCCGTCAGGGAGGATGAGCGCCGCGTCGCGTTCCATCGTCATCCAATTTCCCCGCCCTAGCGGCGGAGCATGCTCGAAAGGCCCTTTCGATCGCCCGCGGCGGTAGCAACCGCCGCGCAGAGCCGGCTGTGCGCGTCGAGCTCGGCCTCGACCGGCGCGACGACCAACTCTTGCGCGACCTCGTCGACGCGCTTGCGAAGCGAGGAACCCGCGGCACGGGCGCGTCGTCGCGCCCCGAACCCGTTGACGATGCGGGCAAGGACCGCGAGCGCGATGCCGGCGACAGCGCCTCCGACGAGGAGCCAGGTCGGGATCGGGATGTCGCGGAACTCGGGAACGGGGACGACGTCGTCGACGCGCAAGTAGCCCAGAACCGCGAGGCCGAGGAGCCACACGGCGCCGGCGGCTACCGCGAGCGCCAGCAGGCGCTGGAGCGCGTTGGCGGCCTTCCACCAAAGCGGCGCCCGAGTCTGGAGATCGGCTCCGGCCACTGCGCGGTCGAGCCGGTCCGCCGTCTCCCGCTCCGTCGCCGTCGCTGCGGCGCGGACGAGCGTGGGCCACGGTGGCGCGAGGCCGTCGCTCGCGCGGTCGGCGAGGCGCCGCGTCGCCGTCGCTACCTGCGCGTGCTGGACATCGGTGGCGGGCGGGAGCGAGGTCCGGACGTTCGGCTGCGGCGTCTCGGGGAGGCGGAACCGGCGCAGCGGGTCGGGCCGAAGGCGCCGGAGCCAGCGGACGAACGGCCAACCGGTGGCGAGCGCGCCTCTCCGCCTGTGCGCCGCGTCGACGGCGCGGACGACGGCCGGGACGCCCGCCGCGTCCTCGAGCGACGCCACGAGGCGCGCCCGGTCGTCGCGCTGCACGCCCCGAGCACTCCCTTCGCAGGATGACCCGAGGGCACGTGCCGCCGCGTCGACGTCAGCGGCGAGCCGCGTAAGCGCGGCTTCGCGCGCGGCGACGCGCGCCGCGAGCAGGCGCCGGAGGTCAGGCAGTCCGTCTCCGGTTCGCGCCGAGAGGACGACGAGCGGCACGTCGCGGAGCCCGTCCTCGGCGAGAAGCCGTTCCGCGTCCCTTCGCCAGGTCGCAACCTCGGGCGCGAGGAGGAGATCCGACTGGTTCAGCACGAGCGCCATGGCGGCCGCGTGTGATGCGAGCGGCCTCAGGTAACGGTCGTGCAGCGCGGCATCCGCATACTTCTGCGGGTCGACGACCCAGACGACAAGGTCGGCGAGCGCGACGACGCGGTCGACCTCGAGCCGGTGCGCCGCCTCGACGGAGTCGAAGTCGGGAAGGTCGAGGAGCACGAGCCCGTCGAGCTCCGCCGCGTCGAGCCGGTGTCGACGAGGGATCTCGAGCCAGTCGAGGAGTGGATCGGCACCGTCGCCCCAGGTCGCGGCCTGAGCGATCGAGGTGGTGGGTCGCCGGCGGCCGACGGCGGCGAGCTCGGTCCCCGTGAGCGCGTTGAAGAGCTGGGACTTGCCGGCGCCCGTCGGGCCTGCGAGCGCGACGACCGTCGACTCGAGGCCGAGGCCGAGGCGCGCCCCGGCCTTGGCGGTCACCGCCTTCGCGTCGGCGACGACAGCCGGATCGAGCCGTCCCTCAGCGAGGCTTGCCGCCTCGCCTAGCGCGGCGAGCCGAGCGTCGAGCCCGCCGCTCACGAGGCGCGTCGGACGGCGTCCGTCGCCGCGCGTAGCTCCGCGTACGCCTCCGCGTCCGGGGCCATCGCGTCGAGGCGCGCCTCGAACCGCGCCGCGTCCTCGCGGAGGAGCCGCTCCACTCGCTCGACGAGGTCCTCGCGTGCGCGCGTCGCCAGCGTCCGGACCGCCTGGTCGCCGAGGATCGCCTCGAGGAGCCTCTGGCCGACGGCGGACGTTCCGCCCGCGACGACGACCTCGGCGCCCGTGAGGCCGCCGGTGTGCGCGAAAACGGCGAGCATGACGGCGAGGCCGGCCCCGTTCACGCCTAGCGATGCCACGCGCGCGGCCATGCGCCTTTCCGCGCCCTCGCGCCGGACGAGGTCGAAAACGAACGTCTGCCAGTTGCGCACCTCGTCCTCCGTCGCGGCCGTGAGGCGCGGCGAAGCTCGCTCGAGCTCCGGCGCCTCGGCGAGGAGCGCGTGCCCTGATGGCCGCTCGCGCCAGACGCGCGCCGCGCGCTCCGCGGCGTGCTCGCCGGCCGCGCGGATTACCGCCTCGACGCGGTTCTCGACCGCGACCTGGAGCTCATGCTCCGCGGAGGGCGAGTTGGTGAGCAAGCTCCGCAGCCGGTCGCGGACGACGCCGACGCGCGACTCGATCGCGCGCATGAAGTCCCCGGTGCCGACCACTTCGTGCCAGCGCGCGAGCACCTCCCCGCGCAGGAGCGATCCGCTCCGGAGGGCCGCGTCGACCTCGCGCACCGCCTCTGCGTAGGCGGCGTCGACGTCGGAGCGAAGCTCTCCCGCCGTGGCGAGCTGCTCGACCGCGGCCCGCTCGACCGCGCCCGCGCGGGCAGGGAGGCTCGCGACCGCACCGCGAAGCGTCCGGCGGATCAGCCCCGCGCGCGCCTCCGCGTCCGCGGCGAGCGTGTCGAGCCAGCGCCGAACCGGGGCGAGCGGGCCCTCCGGGATACGCCCGTCCGCGAGCGCGCTCTCGGCAACGACGAGCAGGTCGACGCCGGTGAGCCCACGCTCGCGAAGCATCTCCTGCAGGTGTGCCGGGACCTCCCGGTCGGCGTCGGCCGGGACGCGGTTGAGGACGACGGACAGGGACGTGCCGCGGTCACGCGCCGCGTGGAGGAACTCCCACGGCACGGCGTCGGCGTACCGCGCGGCCGTCGTCACGAAGAGCCACGCGTCAGCGGCGGCGAGCAGCTGGTTTGCGAGCGCGCGGTTCTCCGCGAGGACGGAGTCGATGTCGGGCGAGTCGAGGAGCGCGAGGCCCTCAGGAAGCGCGCTCGTCGGAACGAGGTGAAGCGTGCCGGCGTCGGGCGTGCCGCCCGTCGTCCGCGCGAGCCCCGGGAGGACGCGCTGATCCTCGAACCAGCGCAGGTCGTCGGGGTGGCAGGCGAGGACCGGTGCGCGCGTCGTCGGGCGGAGAACACCCGCGGGGCTGACCTCCGAGCCCACGAGGCTGTTCACGAGCGTGGACTTCCCGGCGCCGGTCGAGCCTCCGACGACCATGAGTACGGGCGCGTCCATCTGGCGAAGCCGCGGCAGCAGGTAGTCGTCCACTTGCGCGACGAGGTCGTCACGGACGCGGCGCGCCTGGCCCGCGCCCGGGAGCTCGAGGTCGAGCCGAACGGCTGCGAGGGCGTCTCGGAGGCGGGCGAGCGCTGCCGAAAGATCGGTGCTCATGCGAGGGAGCTACCCGTGAAGCGCGCGTCGTACCCGCCCGCCGGACGTGACCGGTAGGCGTCGACGCGGGCGATCAGGCCTCGGGGCGGCGATTGCCCCTTTAGGGGCTTGCGACGTCCGCCAGCGCCGTCTCAGATCAGACCATGGAGCCGTCCGGGCCGGACGACGCCCCGGCTGACGACCTGCTCCGCGAGCAGGACGAGCGGTGGGAGCGGATCGCCAGCGCCAAGACGCCTGAGGAGCTCCAGCGGGCGCTGCGAGAACGGCCGCGCCCGGCGTCCACCCCGGAGCCGGAGGAGCCTGCGCCGGCGCGACGCGCGGACTGGAAGAGCGCCCTCTTTCCGGCCCTCGTCCTGATCGCGCTCGCGTTCGCGGCCTTTCAGACGCTCTCGAGCGAGGAGGGCGAGGACCGAGCCCCCGGACAAGCCGAGCTCGAGCTGCCCGCCATCTCGGCTCGGAGCACAGGGCCGCTGATCACGGTCCCGCCGGGAAACGTCGTCGCGGTCGTTTCGGCGCGCGGCGGCGAACCGATCCCCGTGACGCCACTCGGCGAGGGGGCGCGCCAGCCGGTGTGGCGGCCGGACGGACGAGCGCTTCTCGTGAGCGCGGTCGGAGGCCTCGTAGAGCTCCCCGTCGACGCGGCCGGAATGCCGCAGTGGACGCTCGGCCGCGCGCTCGGCCGCTACCGCGGCGGGTCGCCGGCGTACTCGCCCGACGGGCGGCGGATCGCGTTCGTCGCCGTCCTCGCCGACATCGTCGTCGGCGATCGGAGTGGGACGCGTCCGCGCCTCGTGACGGAGCTCGTCGCGGCGCGCGAGCCGCTCGAGCTCGATTGGTCCCGGCAAAACCGCCTCGCCGTGGCGGCGGGCGGCGCCATCTTCGTCGTCACGCCTCGCGGCCGGGTCGTCCGAGAGGTTGTGAGCGCGCTGCCCACGGCGGCCATGCCGGCCTGGTCACCCGACGGCGCGCGGATCGCGTACACGCAGCTGAACCCCCGTCCCGGCGACGGCGTCATGCGCGTCGTCGTCACGGAGCCGGCGTCGCGCACGCCGCCCGGGCGACGGGTCGCCCCGCGCGGGACGACCTCGGCGTATCCGGCCTGGTCCCCCGACGGCCGCTCGCTCGCGTACGCCCGCTTCGTCGACGGGACGTGGGACCTGTTCGTGTACGACTTCGACTCGCGGCGCGAACGCCGCCTCACCCGGGGCGGCGGCGACGAGATCGACCCGGCCTGGTCTCCCGACGGGCGCCTGATCGCCTTCGTCGGCAGCCTGCTCGCTAGCCCGCCGGAGGACTGAAAAGAACGGCGGGGGGGGGGGG
>DASZKB010000081.1:0-9627 GCA_035947475.1 Gaiellaceae bacterium
GCGACGCGCAAGGCCGCATGGAAGAGCCCGGTAGCGAGCGGGACCGCGGCGGCGTCCGCGAGGCGGTGGAACGGAGCCTCTTCGCGGCGCTCGGCGTCGTCGACCTGACGAAGGAGCGTGCCGACGAGCTCGCCGACGAGCTCGCTCAGCGCGGCAAGATCACGCGCGACGAGGCGCGCGAGCTCTCCGACGAGCTCTTCCGGCGCTGGAGGGGCGACGCCGTGCGCGTCAGCGAGCGCGCGAGCGTGACGCTGAGCGGCCTCTTCCGCGAGCTGGGGCTCGTCACGCGGCGCGAGTACGACGAGCTCGAGCTCCGTCTCGCCCAGCTCGAGCACCGCCTTCGCCTCGTCGAGGGGGTGCCGACCGAGACGCCTCCGCCCGGGCCGGTGCCGTGAGCTCGCGGCCCGCGGTCCGCCAGCTCGGTCGCCTGTCCGAGATCGCCCAGATCGCGGCCAAACACGGGTTCGGCTACCTGTTCGACAGCCGCCGCGACGGGCGCGGGCCGCGGCTCCTCTCGCGCCGCCAGCGCGAGGTCGAGCCGGTCCCCGACGAAGGGTCGACGCGGGGCCAACGCCTCCGCAACATGCTCGACGAGCTCGGGCCGACCTTCGTCAAGTTCGGGCAGCTTCTCTCGACGCGCCCCGACGTCGTCCCGCCCGATGTCGTCTTCGAGCTGAAGGCGCTCCAGGACGCGGTCAGCCCGTTTCCGTTCGAGGACGTGGAGCGCGTCGTCCGGGAGGACTTCGGTCTCGCGATCGACCAGCTCTTCCTCGAGTTCGACGAGGTGCCGGTCGCGTCGGCGTCGATCGGTCAGGTGCACCGTGCCGTCCTCCCCAACGGCCGCCGTGTGGTCGTGAAGGTCCAGCGTCCCGAGGCCCCGCGGCAGGTGGAGGCGGATCTCGAGCTCCTCTACCAGGCCGCGCGCTTCGCTCGCGAGCACGTGAAGGCGCTCGAGTTCGTCGACACCGTCTCGCTCGTCGACGAGTTCGCGAGGACGATCCGCCAGGAGCTCGACTACCGACAGGAGGCGCGGAACGCGGAGCAGTTCCACCGCAACTTCGCCGGCCATCCGCACGTCCGCATCCCGCGGGTCTACTGGAGCTACTCGCGCGCGCGCGTCCTCACCCTCGAGCGCTTGGACGGCGTCCACGTACGCGACCTGGACCTCTCCGAGTACTCGCTGGACGAGCGGCGCCGGCTCGCTCACCTGACGGCCGAGGTGTGGATGGCGATGATCTTCCGCCACGGGTTCTTCCACGCCGACCCGCACCCCTCGAACATCATGGTTCTCGAGCAGCGCGACCAGATCGGCCTCGTCGACTTCGGCATGGCCGGGAAGCTCACGCCGGACGACATGTCGAAGCTGACGGCGCTCTTCATCGACGCCGTCAACGAGAACATCGAGGCCTTCCCGCGCCGGCTCGCGAGCCTCGGCGTTCGCTACCCGAAGGAGCTCGAGAGCGAGTTCGTCGCCGAGCTCCGCGACGTGTACTACCGCTACTACGGCGCGCGCCTCTCCGAGATCGACGCGATCCAGGTGATCCGGGAAGCGTTCGGCGTCATCTACCGGATGCGCCTCCAGCTCCCGACGCGCTTCATGCTCCTGGATCGCGCGATCGCGACGCTCGCGTCCGTCGGGCAGGGCCTCTATCCCGACTTCAACGTCTTCGAGGTGGCGAAGCCGTACGCGCGCGAGCTCATGGTCGAGCGGTTCACGCCGCACCGCGTGGCCGCTCGGACGCAGGCCGAACTGCGGAACTACCTCTCCATGGCGCGGGAGTTCCCGTACCAGCTCCACGACGTGCTGCAGGAGTTCCGCGACGGCGAGATGGAGATCCAGTTCCGCCACCGCGGGCTCGACCAGCTGACGACGAGCATGGACCTCGTCTTCAACCGGCTTACGATCGCGATCATCTCGGCCGCCGGCCTCGTCAGCTCGAGCCTCATCGGGATCTTCGCCGACGCGGGCCCGCGCGTCTTCGGCCTTCACCTCATCTCGGTGATGGGCTTCTCGCTCTCGGCGCTGCTCGGCCTCTGGCTGATCATCGGCGTCATCCGCTCGGGACGCCTCTAGCGGCGTTCAGGCGGAGTAGGTCGCCGTTCGCGCCCTAAGGGCGTCGGCCAGGTCGGCGGCGAAGCCCTCGGCCTCGTCAGTCTTGAGAGTGGCGGTCGTGACGCGGATCGCGGGCGGGCTTGCGAGCCGCCACCGCTCGCACGGAGTGACCGCCCAGCCGCGTCGCAGGAGCGTCGCGACGGTGCGGGCCTCCTCCGCGACTGGGACGTAGACGTTCAGCCCGGAACGGCCGCGCGCCGCGATCCCGTGCCGGGCGAGCGCCGCGACGAGCGCCGAGCGGCGGTCCGCGTACGTCCGCTCGGCGCGTGCGAGCAGGTCGGCTACGTCGGGATCCGACCATAAGGCGGCGACGATCTGCTGGAGGATCCGGCTCACCCAGCCCGTGCCGAGGAGCTGGCGGCCCTCGACGCGGGCGACGGTCGTCGGGTCGCCGGCGAGGAGGGCGAGCCGGAGATCTGGGCCGAGCGCCTTCGAGACGGAGCGAACGGCCGCCCAGCGCTCGCGCCCGGGTGCCGCCAAAGACAGCGCCGGCGCGCCCGCGACTCCGGCGGCGTGGTCGTCCTCGATCAGGAGCACGTCCGCTCGCGCGCTCACGAGCTCGCGAAGCTCGGAGGCGCGAGCATCGGTGAGAGCGGCGCCGGTCGGATTGTGCGCGCGGGGCGTGACGATGACGGCGCGCGCTCCGGCCTTCAGGGCTCGGTCGAGATCGTCCGGAACGGGACCCGCGTCGTCGACGCCGAAGGGCGCGAGCTCGAGCCCGAGGGGCCGGAGGAGGTCGTACGCGCGCACGAACCCGGGATCCTCGACCGCCACGGCATCGCCGGGTCGCAGGTACGCGGCGAGCACGCGCTCGATCCCGTCGAGCGCGCCGCCCACGACCGCCAGCGCGGGAGCGTCGACACCGTCGGCGGCCAGTTGCGCGCGCGCGAGGTCGACGAGCGCCTCGAGCTTGCCTTCCTCGAGCGCGAGACGCGGCGACGTGTCGATCGCGGCCAGCGCGGGATCGAGCGGGGGCAGGAGGGCGGGATCCGGGTTTCCGCTCGCCAGGTCGCGGGCTCCGGGCGGTACGAAGAAGGGCGCGCGCACCGGGAGCGGGGGGCGCTCCGCGACGCGCGTGCCACGGCGGCCCGAGGCGGTGAGAAGCCCGCGCCCGCGGAGGGCTCGGTAGGCCGACGCCACAGTCATGGGGCTCACACGGAGCTCCGTCGCGAGCGCGCGGATCGTCGGCAGCTGCTCGCCGGGGGCGAGCCGGCCGACGCGGATGGCCTCCTCGACAGCCGCCGCGATCTCCTGGGCGCCGCCGCCACGCGTGACAAATTGTCCCAGCACGATAAGTTTTTGTACTATAACGTCCTTCTCATGAGCGCTGCGAGTCCCCGGTCGGCCGTCCGCCGCCATCCCGAGCGCGGGAGCTACGACCGCGAGGCGATCGACGCCATCCTCGACGAGGCGATCTTCTGCCACGTCGGGTTCGCGGTCGACGGGCAGCCGTTCGTAATCCCCACCATCCACGCCCGCGTCGGCGACGTCGTCTACCTGCACGGTTCGCCGGCGAGCCGCCTGCTCCAGCGGATCGCGGGGCCGGTCGACGTCTGCGTCACGGCCACGATCCTCGACGGGCTCGTCCTCGCGCGCTCCGTCTACAACCACTCGATGAACTACCGCTCCGCCGTCGTCTTCGGCCGCGCCCGCGTCGTCGAGGAGCGCGCCGAGAAGCTCGCCGCCCTCGAGGCGGTCTCCGAGCACGTCGTGCGCGGCCGCTGGGCGGACGCGCGCCGCCCCACCGAGAAGGAGCTGGCCGGTACGCGCGTTCTCGCCGTCGCGATCGAGGAGGCGTCGGCGAAGGTGCGAAGCGGGCCGCCGGGCGACTTCGACGCGGACGTTCCGCTCCCCATCTGGGCAGGCGTCATCCCGCTTCGCGTCGTCGCCGAGGCGCCCGAGACGGACGAGCGAGTCCCTGAGGGCGTTCCAGTTCCGGACTACGCGGTCGGCTACGACCGAACGTGAGCGCCGGGGTGGCGCTCGTCGAGGTCCCGTACGCGATCGGCGACGAGCGGCACCCAGCGAGTCGGGGCGCGGAGCGCCTCGTCGAGGCCGGCGCCGAGCGGGCGCTCGCTGCGCGCGGCCTCGCCATGACGGTCGCGCGGGTCGAGCGCGGCGCGCCGTTCGCCGACAGCGCGAGCGCGTCCCTCGCGGTCAACAAGGGCGTCGCGCGTGCGGTCGCGGACGCGATGGCTGCGGGGCGGCTCCCGATCGTCCTCGCCGGGTCGTGCGACGTCGCGCTCGGCGCCCTGGCGGGCTTCGACCACGGGCGCTGCGGCGTCGTCTGGCTCGACGCTCACGCCGACTTCAACACCCCTGAGTCGACGGTGAGCGGGTTCTTTCCGGGCATGTCCGCTGCCGTCATCGCCGGGCACTGCTACGCGAGCTTTTGGGCACAGGTCGGCAACAGCACGCCCGTTGCCGAAGACGCGATCGTGATGCTCGGCGTCCGCGACCTCTCGCCCGAGGCGGAGCGCGAGCGTCTGGAGCGCTCCGGGATCGAGGTCGTTCCCTGGCAGGACGGAAGACCGTCGGGGAACGTCCGTGCCTCTCTCGACGCCCTCCGCGCGCGCGTCGCCGAGGTATACGTCCACGTCGACCTCGACGCGCTCGATCCGGATGCCGCTCCCGGGATCGTCGACGCGCCCGTGCCCGGCGGGCTCTCGCCGGAGGACGCCGAAGACGTTCTTCGAGCGGTCGCCGAGCGGTTTCGGGTCAGAGCGGTGGCGTTGACGACGTACAACCCCGCGCTGGACGAGGACGAGAAGACCTTGCGGACGGCGCTCCGCCTCATCGACGTCGTCGGAGAGTGCGCGGCCTAGACGCGGTCGCGGGCTTTCTCGCCGTCGCGGCGCTCGTGATCATGACGCCGGGCCCCGACACCGCGCTCACCGTGCGGAACACGCTTGTGGGAGGCCGGCGAGGCGGCGTCTTCACCGCCGTCGGCGTCTCCCTCGGGCAGGCGACCTGGACGATCGCGACGAGTGCCGGGATCGCCGCCATGCTCGCGGCCTCGAGGCCTGCCTTCACGGCTGTCAAGCTCGCGGGCGCTGCTTACCTTCTCTACCTCGGCGCGCAGGCGCTGTACGGCGCGCTCGTGGGCCGCGACGGCGGTCCCGGCGATATCGCCTTTCGCCCGCGCCGGCTTTCACCGCGGCTCGCCCTCCGCCAAGGGCTCATCAGCAACCTCGCCAACCCGAAGATGGCTGCGTTCTTTCCGGCTCTCCTGCCGCAGTTCGCGCCCGACACGGGTGGCGGGGTCGCCGTGATCCTCGTCCTCGGGCTCACCTTCGCGACGATGACGCTCGCCTGGCTCACGGCGTACGCCTTCGCGGTCGCGAGGGTCGGCCGGGTCCTCCGCCGGCCGAGCGTCCGCCGGGCGCTCGAGGGCGTCACCGGGGCCGTCTTGATCGCTCTCGGCCTTCGGCTCGCGACCGAGCGCCGCTAGTCCGCCAGAGGCGAGGGGAATCCCCGCGATGGCGCGAGGGATCCGCCCGATTCGATTCAACCGTCGACCTTGTTCGATCCCCTTGTCACCGACAAGGAGGGGAACGATGAAGGCGAAGCTCACCGGCACCACGCAGAAGCTCCGCGTCAAGGCAGGGCTCTTCGTCGCGACGAGCTCCGTCGTCGCCGCGATCGCCGCGGCGAGCATCCCGCCGTACGGCCGCCTGGGACCGCTGGTCTAGCCCGTACGGGGCGCGGCCACGGCGCGCTTGCAAGCTCAGCGCGCCGAGAAGGAGAGGCCCGCTTGAGGGCGGCGGGCCTCTCTTTTTTGGCGTCGGTTCCTTCCGACGGCTGTAGACAGCGCTGTCGAGCGGTTGTGACGGTCTTTGCGAAAAGGACATCTCGTGGCTCGGCGGAGCCGGTGCTAGCTTCGGCGGCGTGGGAGGGCAGGCAGTTCTGGTGGTCGAGAAGGAGCCGGAGACGCGCGCCTTCCTCGAGCAGCAGCTGACGGACGACGGGTTCGAGGTCCTGGCCGCGGAGCGGGCGCGCCAAGCGCTCGAGCTCGTCGAGTCCGCGCACCCGGATCTCGTCCTGCTGGACGCCGTGCTGCCCGACGGCTCGGGCTTCGAGCTCTGCGCGCGCTTGCGCGAGGGCGAGCCGGGGCGCGGCTGGGACCGCGACGTGCCGGTCATCATGGTGAGCTCGCGGAGCGACCCGATCGATCGCGTGCGCGGCTTCGCGCGCGGGTGCGACGACTACGTCGTGAAGCCGTTCGTGTACGACGAGCTGGTCGCGCGGATGCGCGCCGTCCTCCGGCGCGCCGCCGGGCCGCGGCGGTCCCAGCTCTGCGTGGGCGGGATCGCGGTCGACCTCGCCTCGCGCACCGTCCGCGTCGGCGGCGAGCGGGTGCAGCTCTCTGCCAAGGAGTACGAGCTGCTCGTGGCGCTCGCGCAGGAGCCGGAGCGCGTCTTCAAGAAGGAGGAGCTCCTGCGCAGCGTCTGGGGCTTCCGCTCGCTCGGGCGCACCCGGACCCTCGACTCGCACGCGAGTCGCCTGCGCCGCAAGCTCAACGGCCCCGGCGAGGCCGCCTACGTCCTGAACGTCTGGGGCGTGGGGTACCGGCTCGTCGCCGCCGCTTAACGGCTAAGGCTTCAGCACTACCTTCCCGAACGTCTCGCGGTTCTCGATGAGGCGATGAGCGTCGCTCGCCTGCTCGAGGGGCAGCTCGCGATCGACCACGGGACCGCGGAGCTCGCCCTTGGCGACGAGGTCGATCAGGCGGTCGAGCTCCTCCGGCGGCACCGCACCCCCGCCGGATCCGATGATCCGGAGACGCTTCCCGACGACCGTCCACATGTTCACGGAGACCGTGAGGCTCTCGAGTCCGCCGCACGTGACCAGACGCCCGCGCGGAGCCAGCGCCTCGAGGCCGCGCTCGAACTGCGCGCCCAGAACGGGGTCGAAGACCACGTCGACCCCGAGCTCGGGAATGCGCTCGTCGTCGTAGGCCAGCGGCTCGGCGCCGAGCTCCCGAAGGCGCTCGTGCTTGGAAGAGCTCGCCGTCGCATAGACCTCGGCGCCGAAGTGGCGGGCCAGATCGATGGCGGCCTGCCCCGTCCCGCTCGAGCCGGCCTGGACGAGGAGCTTCTCGCCCGCCTCGAGCTCCGCGTCGGTGAGGGCGGCCCAGGCGGTCGAGTAGACCACGCCCAGTCCGGCCGCGCGCTCGAAGTCGAGTGAGTCGGGGATCGGGCGGACGGCCTCCGCGGGCGCGGCGACCAGCTCCGCGTACGTGCCCGGCGCGCCGGTGACGAGGACGCGCTCGCCCGTGTCGACGCGCGTCCCCGCGGCGTCGCGTCCGGGCGTGAAAGGCAAGGACGTGCCGCTCATCTGGGGAGCCGTTCGCTGGTTCAGGTCGAAATGGTTGACGGCGGCCGCCGCTACCCGCACTAGCACCTGCCCGTCGGTTCCGGCGGGATCCGGCACCTCCTCCACCTCGAGGACATCCGGGCCGCCGGCTTCATGAACAACGATCGCGCGCATCGCGTTCCCCCTTGTGTCAGGTACGTGCCAATTGCCGACAACGGGCGTCCCCGCGAGAAGCTTCCCCTCCGTGCGCGCCCTTAGCGGCCCCCATCCGAGGTGCGCCACCACTCGAGCCAGAGGCGGCGCGACGTCTCGAGATGCGCCCGCTCCCGGGCGAAGACCTCGAGCGTTACGGTGCCGTCCCAGCCGGCACGCTTCAGCGTTGTCACGACCTCGGGCCAGTCGATCGTCCCGGCGCCGAGCGGCAGATGAAGATCGTCGCCACCGAGGTTATCGCTCACGTGCACGTGAGCGAGGCGGTCCCGGAAGGCGTCGAGGAGCCCGGCGGTGCGGTTCGGCTCGTCCTTTCCCCGCCACATGTGCGCATGGGCGACGTCGAGATGGAAGTGGGCGTTCGGGGCCGCGGCGAAGATCGGCTCGAAGTCCTCGACCCGGCTGAACGACCGTCCGAGGTTCTCGACCATGAGCGTCACCCCTCGGTGCTCGGCGTCGTCGGCGAGCCGGGCGATCGCCTCGGCGTTTCGCGCCACGACGTCCGCCTCGCTCGGCGGACGGATGGTCGGATCCGGATGGACGTTCACGAGCCTGACGCCGGCGGCGGCGAATGTGTCGAATGCGGCTGTCAGGAGTGCGAAGGCCTGCTCGCGGAGCTCGGGAAACGGCGACGCGATCGGGAGGTAGTAGGCCGTGTGGCCGACCGCCGTGAGGCCGTTCTCAGCGAGGAGCCGGCCCAGCGCCTCGCCGTCGACGGGCCAGGCTCCCGGCGGCTCGAGGGTCAGGTCGACGTAGTCGAACCCGGCTTCGGCGATGCGCGGCAGCTCGACCTCGAGCGGGAAGGCAGGGTTGTTCATCGAGCCGACGAGCAAATCGAGCTCCGAGGTTTCGGACGAAAGGGCCGGGAACATACCGGAGGCGCAACTGCGGAGACGCTGCGAGGCGGGGGACGTGTAACCGCAGCGTCGCTTTGGCGGTCCTGGGTAGGTGTCCGAGACCCGAAGGGCCAAGGAGGTGGCGTAGATGACGACGATGGGGGAGGCACGAGGGAAGGCGTTGTACGCCTCGGACGGCGAGCGGCTCGGCGGCGTCGAAGCGGTCCTCGACGACATCGAGACGCGAAAGCCCGAGTGGTTCGCGCTCGGCACGGGCTCGCTCGGCGGCAAGCGCGTGCTCGTTCCCGTCGAGGGCTCCGAGGCGCGCGGCGAGGGGATCTTCGTCCGGTACAGCGCGGAGCAGATCCGCTCGGCGCCGGAACTCGCGGGCGACGAGATCAGCCAGGAGGCGGAGCGCCGGCTGTACTCGCACTACGGGCTTCCGTACTCGGAGCGCCGTTCCGGAACCGGGTTGCCCGAGCGCCCGCAAAGGGGGGAGACGGCAGGGAGGCAGCGCTTCGCCGGCCGAGAAGGTCGATCGTCTCGTGACGAGCCGACCCGCGACGAGCTCTACGAGGAAGCGAAGAGGCTCGACATCGAGGGGCGCTCGAAGATGAACAAGCGGGAGCTCCTTCGGGCGGTTGAGCAGGCTCGCGGAACGGCCACCGGGCGGAGCGAAGGTCAGCGAGATAGCCGAGCCAAGGCGAACCCGATCGAGGTTCAGAAGTTCCTCGAGGGCGTCGGGTATCCGACGGGCAAGCGGGCGCTCGTCCAAGAGGCCAAGCGCCAGGGCGCGAGCGAGGACGTTCGCGAGACGCTGGAGCGGCTTCCGGACGAGGAGTTCGAGACGCCGACCGACGTCAGCGAGGCGATCGGCAAGCTGTCGTAGGAGAGGAAAGGAGAGAGGATGCAGATCGACAAAGACACCGTCGTGAACATGATCCGGGAGCGGGGCGACGACGCGAAGGCCGGGCAGGCGGAGCGGGAGCTCCCCGACCAGGTCGACACCGACCAGCACGCGGACCTGCTCGAGCGCTTCGGCGTCAACCCGCAGGAGCTGATCGGGAAGATGACGGGCGGCCGGGACATCCCGGGCCTCTAGAAGGACGAGAGGCGAAGAAGGTCGTCGGGAGCGCCCGCGGGGCGCTCCCG
>DASZKB010000082.1:0-9441 GCA_035947475.1 Gaiellaceae bacterium
CTCGCCTCCGGCTGGCGCTGGATGAAGGTGAGGAGGACGAGGCCGAACCCGAAGAACACAGAGAGCACGAGCCCGAGCGCGGTGTCGTACTTGAGGCGCGTGGCGCGGACGATTCCCATGATCAGGAGCGTCCCGACCCAGGCCGCGAGCGCGGCGCCGAGGACGAACGCGAACGGCCGCTTGCTGCCGGTGAGAAGAAACGCGCAGGCGATCCCCGGGAGGGCGGCGTGCGACATGGCGTCGCCGAGCAGGCTCTGGCGGCGGAGGACGGCGTAGGTCCCGAGCGCGCCGCTTACGATCCCGAGCGTCGCCGCGCCGAGGGCGATCGTCCTGAGCGTGTGGTCGAAGACGAGGTCGCTGAGGAGATCCGGCATGGCTACTCGGCCGGAGCCGCGCGCCCGTTGCCGCTCACGAACGCGACGCGACCGCCGTACGCGAGGCGGAGGTTGTCCTCGGTGAAGGCGTCGGCGACGCGGCCGCTCGCGATCCGGCGGACGTTCGGCATCGTGACCCAGTCGAAGTACTCGGGGACGGTCTGGAGGTCGTGGTGGACGACGACGAGCGTCTTCCCGGCCTCCCGGAGCTCCTGCAGGAGGAGGACGATCGCCCGCTCAGTGGTCGCGTCGACGCCCTGGAACGGCTCGTCCATCAGGTAGATGCGTGCGTCCTGCACGAGCGCGCGCGCGACGAAGACGCGCTGCTGCTGCCCGCCCGAGAGCTGGCTGATCTGGCGGTGGGCGAGCTCCGCCATCCCGACCTTCTCGAGCGCGTCGAGAGCCGCCTCCCGGTCTTCGCGGCGGGGGCGGCGCACCCACCCGAGGCGGCCGTAGCGCCCCATCGTGACGACGTCGAGCACGCTCGTCGGGAAGTCCCAGTCCACGCTCCCCCGCTGCGGCACGTAGGCGACGAGGCGCCGCTGCTCGGCGTGCGGGCGTCCGTAGATCAAGACCTGTCCCGCCGCGGGCCGGACGAGGCCGAGCATCGCCTTGATGAGGGTCGTCTTGCCGGCGCCGTTCGGCCCGACGACCGCCATCAGCACACCCGGCGGCACGGCGAGATCGACGTCCCAGAGGACGGGCTTGTCGCGGTAGGCGACGGTGAGGTCGGTGACCTCGATCGCGAGGCCGTCGGGTGCCGCGTCAGCCCTCTGCACGACCCAGAAGCCCGGCCACGATCGTGTCGATGTTGTGCCGCACCATCCCGACGTACGTCCCCTCGGGCGTGTCGGGATCGCCCATCGCGTCGGAGTAGAGCTGGCCCCCAATCTCGACGTCGAAGCCCCGAGCCTCGACCGCCTCCTGCACCGCCTCGATGGTGCGCGGCGAGACCGACGACTCGACGAAGATGGCGCGAATCCGCCGCTCGGCGATGAAGTCGGCGAGACGCTGGATGTCGCCGGCGCCGGACTCCGTCGCGGTGCTGATCCCTTGCAAGCCGTGGACCTCGAACCCGTAGGCCCGGCCGAAGTACTTGAAGGCATCGTGCGCGGTGATGAGGACGCGCTGCTCGCGCGGAACGCGCGCGGCTTGGCTCCTGACGTACCGGTCGAGCTCCGCGAGCCCGCGGAGATAGCGGCGCGCGTTCGCGCGATAGTCCGGCGCGTGAGCCGGATCGAGCTCGACGAGCGTGTCGCGGATGCGCTCGCCGGCCAGCATCCACAGGCGGACGTCGAACCAGACGTGCGGGTCGTACGCGGCCGAGAAGTCGGCGGGCGCGAGACGGGTCGCGCGCGGGACGGCGTCCCCCACCGGGACGGTGAGGACGCGCCCGCTCATCCGCTCGAAGACGTCGGCCATCTTCGCCTCCAAGTGGAGGCCGTTGTAGAAGACGACGTCCGACTCGGCAAGCCGGATGACGTCCCCTTCGCTCGCCTTGTAGAGATGCGGGTCCACTCCGGGACCCATGAGCGCCGCCACCTCGACTCGCTCGCCGCCGATGTTCTCGACCGCGTCCGCGATCATCCCGATCGTCGCTACCGCACGGATCGGGCGGTCCGAGAGGTCGCGCTCGACGCCCGTCTCGGCGACTGCGCCGCAGCCGGTCGCCACCGCCGTCAGCACGATGGCCAGGAGCACTCGAACGAACATGACGACCCTCTTTAGGGAGAGAAAAAAGGAATTTTAGATAAGGCTAAAGACGTGGGCCGGAACCGTCAAACCGCGTGATCGTCACGCCGGAGCGCGCGCCCGGCGAGCGCCGTAAGCGCGAGGAGGCCCCACGTCATCGGATCCTCGAAGAAGGCGTTGTAGAAGAGCGAGTGGAAGGCGATCGCCGCGAGCGCGTCGCCCGCCGCGATCTTCGCTCTTCCGGCGACGTCTGCGCCCGCGCGGTTTCCTCTCAGGGCGGCGAGAAAGGCGGCGGCGAGAAGCCAGGCGAAGAGCGCGAGGCCGATCACGCCCGTTTCGGCCGCGAGCGTGAGCGGGGTGGTGTGCGAGACGCCGCCTTCCGGCTCGCGCGCGAGGCCGGCCTCGTCGGCGTACGCGTCTCGGAACCCGCCCACTCCGACCCCGAGGACGGGGTGGTCGGCCGCGATCCGCAACCCGTTCTCGACGATCACGAGCCGGCCGCTCGTGGCCCGGTTGAGCCGGTCCTCGCTTCCGCTCGCAACCGCGTCGCCGACGTCGTCGAAAGCGGGCGAGGCGAAGCCCACGGGGACCATGAGCGCCGCGATCGCGGCGATCGCGACCACCGCCCGCCAGCGCCAGGCGAGGACGGCGACGAGCCCGACGCCGGCCATCAACGCGACGAAGCTCGACTGCGAGAACGAGAAGACGAGACCGATCCAGAGGACGACCACGGCCCCACCGATCGCGAGGTCGCGCCGCGCCGACGGCTGGAAGAGAAGCAGGACGACCGACGTCACGATCGCGACGACGAGGAAGCGGCCGTACATCGAGGGATCCCAGAAGAGCGAGTTGACTCGCACGAACGGGCCGAACGTGTTCCAGGCCTCCACCCTCGGGTTCCAGAAGACGTCTTTCGTCACCCACTGCCACGCGCCGACCGCTGCGAACAGGACGGCCATCGCGGCGAGCAGCCGGTAGAGCCACGCGAGCCCGCGCTCGCTCCACGGCAGGCGCGCCAGCGCGACGGCGAGAAGCCCGAACGGAAGCACGAAGAAGAAGAGCTGCACGGCTCCCCGCTCGAGGTCGATCGTCCACAGGGTCGAGAGCCCGACCCAGAGCACGACGAGCGCGAGGGGCCAGGAGACGCGCCCGAGCTCCCGCCCGCGGGTCTCGTTCCCCTCGCGGACGAGCCGCCACGCGAGCGCGACCGCGGCGCCCGCGACGACCGCGTAGAGGGGCACGAGCAGGCTCGCGGACACGTCGCCGACGGAGATCGGCACGCGCGCCGGCACGGCGGCGAGCGCGAGGAAGGCCAGCGACCACGGGTATCGCACGAAGAGCGCCGCGAGCGCGACGGCGAGCACCCCGGCGAGCGCGGCGGACCCCGCGATCAGCACCTGGCCCTCGGACGGCGTCAGGAACGGGACGAAGAGAGCCGCCCCGACCGCCAGGAGCGCGAGCCCGGCGAGCTTGAGGGCGCGCGTGGGAGCGAGGACGAGGAGGGCGAGGCCGAGCCCGCCCGCCGGCCCGCCGAGGCGGGCGAGGAGCTCGGCGGTCACGCGCGGCCGCCGCGGCAACGTGCCGCGCCGGAGCGTGCGCTCTCGAGGCGCACGACGTTCGGGATCGTGATCGTGCGGTCCTCGCGCGTGAGACGGACGCGCAGCCGATACTCGCCCTCGGGGGCGCGCGTGCCGCCGTCCTGCGCGCCGCCCCACCTGAGCTTCACCCAGCCCCCGCGGCGGGTCAGACCCGTCCCGAGGCTCCGGACGGGGTCGCCGTCCGCGTCGACGACGACGGCGTCGACCGGGTCGGAGCGGTGCAGCTTGAACGCGAACCTCGCCTGCCGCGGGCCGCAGCGGCCGTCGGGCGCGAAAGCCTTCGTCACGCGCGGGTTGGAGATCGCCTGGCCGTCCAGCTTCAGCGCCTCCGTGACCGCGAAAGCCGCTGCCGTGCCGCCGAGGAGCGCGAGAACGAGCACCGTAACGGCGATCCGTCGCAAGACGAGCGATTCTAGAAGCCGGAGTCGCGCCAGCTAGTCTCGGCCGGTGAGGGCGTTCCGGGTCCGGCGGATCGTCTGGCGCGTCCGCCGCAACGTCCCGCGCGTCGTCGCACAGCCGGTCGCGGCCGTCATGCCTTCGGCGCCGCGCCCGAGTCGTCCGATCGTCCTGATCGGGTGCCCGCGCTCGGGGACCACCGCGCTCCTCCGGGCGTTCCTCGAAAGCCGTGAGCTTCGGTCCGTCCAGGCGGAGGGACACATCCTCTGGGACCCCTTCCACCCGAAGCCGCGGCACTCCGACGCGCTCGGGGCCGAGGACGTCAGCGACCGCGAGCGGGCGTACGTCTACTGGGTCATCCGGCTCTTCGGCCGGGGTGCCCGCTTCGTCGACAAGACGCCGGAGAACTGCCTTCGGATCCCCTATCTCGACGCGCTCTTCCCCGACGCGAGCTTCGTCTTCCTACGCCGGCGGGCGGCGGACAACGTGAACTCGCTGATCGAGGGCTGGCGGGCGCGGCCCCGCTTCGTCACGCACCGGCTTCCGGTTCCCCTCGAGGCGATCGACCTGCCCGACCCGCATCTTTGGAGCTTCGCGCTCTTCCCAGGCTGGCGGGAAGTCGTCTCCGCGCCCCTCGAAGACATCTGCGCGCGGCAGTACGTGGCGTGCAACGAGGCGGTCCTCGCGGCGCGCCAGGGGATGGACGAGGCGCGCTGGGTCGACGTCGCCTACGAGGAGCTCGTCGCCTCGCCCGAAGCGGAGATCCGCCGCCTCTTCGATTTCGTGGGCGTCGCCTACACCGGCGAGGTGGCCGCGTTCGCCGCGGCGCTCGACCGCAAGGTGAGCTCGACCGCGCTCACGCCTCCCCGGGCGGAGAAATGGCGCGAGCAGAACGCGGACGCGATCGCACGCGTGCTGCCGCTCGTCGCCGAGACCGAGCGCCGGCTCGGCTACGACGTCGCCGATTCGGCGGCGTAGCGCCCCACTGCGGCTCTCTCGGGATCCCGCATCCCGGGGAGAAAGAGGAACGCGAGCGTGACGACGCCGCTCACCGCCCCCGCCCAGATCAGCGTCTCGTCGTGGCCGATCGCCTCGGCGAGTGGGCCGGTCGCGGCGAAGGAGACGGGGACGAGACCGATCGAGACGAGCCAGTCCACGCTCTGGACGCGCCCGAGGAGCCTCCCCGGGACGAGCGTCTGCATGAGGGTCGCCCACACGACGAGGCCCGCCGCTGCGGTCGCTCCGCTCACGAAGCTCACGAGCATCGCCTGCCAGAGCGCGGTCGCGACCCCGTATCCCGCGATCACCGCGGTCGCCAGCGTCCAGACGACGTACATGAAGGTGATGCGCCGGCGCGGGAGCCCGCGCTGAGCGAGCACCGGCGCGGCCACGACGGCGCCGAGACCGCCCGCGGCGAACACGAGCCCGAGATCGTCGGCGCCTCCGCCGAGGTCGTTCTTCACGATGTACGGGACGAGAACCTCGACGGGGCCCCAGAACGCCGCCACCGCGACGCTCGCGGCAAGGAGCGTCCCCCAGAGCCACGTCTGCGAGCGGACGAAGCGAAGGCCCTCGACCGCCTCGCGAAGCGCCGACGGCTCGCCCGCCTCGCTCCGATCGAGCGGGCGCGCCTGCATGAGCGCGAGCGCCGCCGCGGAGACGGCGAAGGAGGCGGCGTCGACGAGAAACGCTTCGCCGATGCCGACCGCCGCGATCAGCCACCCGCCGAGCGCGGGGCCGACGAGCCGGTGGGCGAGCGGGCGGACGACCTGATTGAGCGAGTTCGCCTCCACGAGGAGCGTCGGCGGGACGAGCTGCGGGACGATCGCGCCGAAGGCGGGGCCGAAGAACGCCTCGCCGACGCCGTAGATCGCGACGATGACGATCAGGTGCCAGAGCTCGAGCGCCCCCGTGACGGAGAGGACGCCGATCGCGGCGATCGCGATCCCCCGCACGACGTCCGCGGCGATCAGGACGCGCCGCCGCTCCAGGCGGTCGCTCACTACCCCACCGAGGAGCAGGAAGAGCACCATCGGGAGCGTCCACGCGACGCCGACGGCCGACAGCGCGGTCGGCGCGTTCGAAAGCTCGTACACCTGCCACGCGATCGCGACGAAGTAGATCCCGTCGCCCAGCATGGAGACGGTCATCCCGAACCAGAGCAGCGCGAAGTCGCGAATCCCGAGCGGCCGCAGGATCGCGAGCCTGCCCAGCCGGGTAGCCGTCAGGACCCCAGGCCGCCGAACACCGCGAACGGGTTTTGAGGCGCCACTTCCCAGACCATCTGGCCGCCGGGCTCGACGTCGACGCGCGCCCCCTCGGGCGCCTCGGCCGAGAGCCGGTCGGCGAGCGCGCGCGCCTCGTCGGCGTTGACAGCGCCGACGAGCACGTACGTCCACCTGCGGACCACCGGAAGGCCCTCGCCCTCGAGCCGGTCGGCGAAGGCGACCGTGTCGGCGTGGCTCGGAAGCTCGACGCGGACCTCCCACTGCGCGAGCCCGCTCGTGAGCGATTCCGCCGCCTCGCGCTCCTGCAGCCGCGCATGTTCCGCGCGTCGCTCCTCCTCGTCGCGCGGGAGCGGCACCTCGGGGTCCTCCCACATCTGCTCCTCCGGATGCCAGCGGTGGAGGCGTATCTCGGCCGCCACCCCGCGCTCGTCGAGCGCGGGGCGAACCACGTGGTTCGCCTCGCGAGCGCGTCTCTCGGAATCGGCGTAGAGGAAGACGCGCGGCCCGTCCCGGCTCACCACGACGCGATCGCCGAGCCGCCCGCGCTCGTCCTCGCCGAGCTCGAGGTCGCGGAGCACGTGGGCGAGCTGGAGCGCGTCCGCGTCCTCCTCGAACTCCACCGTCAGGCGCCAGTCGTCGGTCACGCGGCATTCCTAGCAAGGAATCTCGCTCAACTCCGACATGCGGCGGGCCGATGTTCCCCTCCATGGTCCGGGCCTTCACGCTGGTCGTGCTTCTGAGCGCGCTCGTCGCAAGCTGGTGGATGTTCGCGACCACGTACAGGCACATGGGCCCGCACGCCGACCGCGAGGCCGTCACGGGACCGCTCGCGCTCGAGAAGGCGGCCGACGCCCTCGAGGAGTGGCGCGCCGAGGCCGGAAGCTACGCGGGTGTCGACCTCGACCGCTTCGCCGGGGTCGCGCTCGTCCGCGCCGACGCGAGCGCGTACTGCATCGAGGTCGCGTACCAGGGCGGCAGGTACCACCGCGAAGGCCCGAACGGGGCGTCGACGGTCGGCGCCTGCCCGACCGGGTAGCCGGCTACCAGATCGAGCGGTAGAGCTCGGCGATCTCCGCGGACGTGGCTGGGCGCGGGTTCGCCCGCGCGCCCGCTCGCTCCGCCGCCGCCTCGGCCACGTCGTCCAGCTCGTCCCGGGGCACGCCGAGGTCCCGCAGTCGGTCGAAACCCGCGAGCCGGGCGAGCTCGCGAGACCGGACGACGGCATCGTCCGCCTCCATCGCCTCGGCGAGGCGAGCCAGCTCAGCTCGTACGACCGGCTCGTTGAAGCGCAGCGCCGCCGGCAGGCAGAGCGCGTTCAGGGCGCCGTGCGGGAGGCCGTAGCGGCCCCCCAGAGCCTGCGCCATGGCGTGCGCGAGCCCCATCCCCGCTCCGGCGAGCGCCGCGCCCGCGTGCGCGGCTCCCTCGAGGAGCTGCGTGCGGGCCTCGAGGTCACGGCCGTGCGCGAGGACGCGGGGAAGGAACCGCGCGATCAGGCGGGCGCCCGCGAGCGCCTCGCGATCGGCCGCCCGATTCCGTCGCGGAACGTAGAGCGCCTCGGCGCAGTGGGCGAGCGCGTTCATGGCCGTGCCGCCGCTCGCGTCGGGGGAAAGGTCGATCGTGAGCTTCGGCTCGTAGACGATCGCCGCCAGGCGCGCACCCCGCCCGCCGACCTTCAGGCCGCTCGCCTCGTCGCGGACGCCGAACCCGGAGGTCCACTCGGCGCCGGAGTACGTCGTGGGGACCGAGACGACGGGGAGCCCGGTGCGAGCGGAGACGGCCTTGGCGGTGTCGATCGCGCTTCCGCCTCCGAGGGCCACCAGGCCGTCCGCGCCCCCCGCCTGCGCCTCCGCGGCCTCGACGGAGTCGGCCGGCGTGTGCGGACGCACGCCGTAGAACGCGTCGGTGACGGGAAGATCCGTCCCGCGCCAGCGCTCGCTCGTGACGAGGAGCGGGCGCTCGCTTCCCACCTCGGCGAGGACGGCCGGAAGCTCGGCTAGGCCCCAGCGAACGATCAAGCCGCGCGCCCCTGGCGAGAACCGGCTAGACCGGCTCGACCGTCGCGGCGCCGAGGCGGCGTGGCGCGGCAACGATCTCGCGGAGCTTCTGGACCACGTCGAGCGTCTCGCCGGCATCCGAAAGCCGCTCGAGCTCGGCGAGCTCCTCGTCGAGCCAGAGCGGGTCGATCGGCTGCCCCGCGCAGCGAAGGATCTTCGGGTGCGGCGTCGCGACGGCGTGCTCGCGCTCGCCCCAGAGCTCCTCGTGAAGCTTCTCGCCCGGCCGGGTCCCGATGAACTCGATCGCGATGTCGCGATCGGGCTCCTTCCCCGAGAGGCGAATCATGTTGTGCGCAAGGTCGACGATCTTGATGGGCGTCCCCATGTCGAGCACGAAGACGTCACCGCTTTCGCCCATTGCGCCCGCCTGGACGATCAGCTGGGCCGCTTCGGGAATGGTCATGAAGTAGCGCGTCATCTCGGGGTGCGTGACCGTCACGGGCCCGCCGTCCGCGATCTGCTTCCTGAAGAGGGGGATCACGCTTCCCGACGACCCGAGGACGTTGCCGAAGCGAACCGAGATGAAGGCGGTGCCGTTCCGCTCGCGCGCCGCCGCGGCCGCAACGATCCACTCGCAGATCGCCTTCGTCTGCCCGAGCACGTTCTTGGGGTCGACGGCCTTGTCCGTCGAGACGAGCACGAAGCGCTTCGCGTCCTGCTCCGAGGCGATCTCGGCGAGCACGTTCGTTGCGATGACGTTGTTGCGAACGGACTCGACCGGGTTTCCCTCCATGAGGGGCACGTGCTTGTACGCGGCGGCGTGGAAGACGACCGCGGGGCGGTAGCGCTCGAAGATCTCGCGCATCTTCGCGCGGTCCTTCACGTCGGCGAGGATCGGTACCGCGGCGGGGAAGCCGCGCTCGCGCGTGAGCTCGCGCGAGATGTCGACGAGCGGCGTCTCGGCCTGGTCGACGAGGACGAGGCTGGCGGGGCGGACGCTCGCGATCTGGCGGCAAAGCTCCGAGCCGATCGATCCGCCCGCGCCGGTCACGAGCACGGTCTCGCCCTCGAGGTAAGACGAGATCGAGGCGGGATCGAGCTCGACGGGCGCGCGGCCGAGGATGTCCTCGACCTGCACCTCGCGCAGCTGGCGGGCCAG